>NZ_JBOHGB010000015.1:0-77976 GCF_050699935.1 Actinophytocola sp. | reverse complement strand
CGGCGGCCGCGATGTCGCAGTCGGCGGTGTCGCGGATCTGGCGGGCGTTCGGGCTCAAGCCGCACGCGGTCGAGACCTGGAAGCTCTCGACCGACCCGCAGTTCATCGAGAAGGTCCGTGACGTCGTCGGCCTCTATCTGGCTCCGCCGGACAACGCGTTGGTCCTCGCGGTCGACGAGAAGAGTCAGATGCAGGCGATTGACCGGACCGCGCCGATTCTGCCGATCATGCCGACCACGCCGGCGCGGATGACCCACGACTACGTCCGCCACGGCACCACCAGCCTGTTCGCCGCGTTCGACATCTCCAGCGGATCGGTGATCGCCCATCACTACCGCCGCCACCGCCACCAGGAGTTCCTGCGGTTCCTCAAGGTCATCGATGCCGCGGTGCCCAAGGACCTGGACCTGCACCTGGTGTTGGACAACTACGCCACGCACAAGACCCCCAAGGTGAAGGAGTGGCTGATCCGCCATCCGCGGTTCCATCTGCACTTCACCCCCACCTCGGGCTCCTGGCTCAACCTCGTGGAGCGCTGGTTCGCCGAGCTGACCAACCGCAAACTCCGTCGCTCCGCGCACCGCAGCGTCACCGAACTCGAAACCGACGTCGGCAAGTGGATCAACGAATGGAACACCGACCCCAAGCCATTCGTGTGGACCAAGACCGCCGACGAGATCCTCGAAACCCTCACCACATACTGCCAACGAATTAACGACTCACGACACTAGCGGACCGGCGGCAGTGGCACCCAGGTCGACCGGGACCGCAGCGTCTCAGCACTGATCACCGACGGCTCGTTCTCCCCCGACACTGGTGGAGAGACAGTAGTCGAACATGTCGTATTCGTTCGTGCAGGTCAGCCCGTTGTTTGAGCTGCCATTCCCTGCTGCACAGCAATCGCACTCTTCTGCCGGTAAGCGGATATCCAGCTGGTGGGATGACAACGGTGTTGGCGCTGGCTGTCGGGGTCGCGCTGGCCGGCTGCTCGACAATGACAATCATCGTTCTGCGGTTCCATACTCTGGTCGCGTTTCAGACGTGCCCCTGGGGCGGATGGCCGGGGCAGCGGTCGAGCGGCTGGCTAAGGTAGATGCTCACATGGGGTTGCGACGTCCGCCAGTTCGCTGGCGATCAGCACCTGCACGGCTGGCGCTGATCGTCTGCGCCGTGCTGCTCGCGTCCGCCGTGTCGCTTTTGACTCTATTGCGCGCGCCGGGCTGGTCGGTTGTGGCCGCCGTCGTTGTGGGCGTCATCGTCTCGGTGGTTCTGCCGCTGGTGATGCAGCGGGTGAGCTCGTCGCCGGGTGCCCGGGCTCGGCGGCGAGTGTTCCCAAAGGAGACCGAGCTATGGTCGCCGATCTCGGAGCTGTTCGAACCGGTGCGGCTGGGTGTGCACCCCGCTTTGGTGGTTGGTGAGCCCGAGCACAGCGGGACGCGGACACCGCCGTACGTGGCGCGAGACCTCGATGGTGAGCTGGACGAAGCGCTGGGCCATGAGCGCCTCGTTGTCGTGCTGGGTGAGTCGACCGCGGGTAAATCCCGGTTCGCTTTCGAGGCGTTGCGGCGATGTGTGCCCGACCGCTGGGTACTGGTCCCGCGATCGGCCGGGTCGCTGCGGCGACTGGTTGAGGCCGGATGCTCGGTGCGCGACACCGTGATCTGGCTGGACGATCTCGAGCGCTACCTGACCACGGGCGGCCTCGATACAGCATTGCTGGACACCCTGGTTCCACCAAGATCGCGGGTCGTGGTTCTGGCGACCATGCGCACCCGCGCCTACGCCGACTTCGGGCCGGTTAAAGGCCCCCTCGCCGGCGAAGACCCCCGCCCCGGGCAGCAGCTCCTCGACCTCGCCAAGATCCTACGGCTGCCCCGAAGTCCCCTGTCAGCGACCGAGCAGGCCCGCGCCGTCGACGTCGCTCGACGGGACCCGAGTCTTCGGGCCGCTTTGGCGGCCACCGCGACCGGCGTCGGGCTCGCCGAGTTCCTGGCCGCTGCACCACGGCTGTGGGAACGATGGCAAGACGGACGGGACATCGAGGTCCAGCCCGTCGGAGCGGGCATCGTGTCGGCAGCCGTCGACTGTCGCAGGGCCGGCCTAATGAGCCCGATCCCAGCGGAGCTCTTGCGCGAACTGTGCCCTGCCTACCTGAACGAGCGGGGAACCGCCGAACTGACCGCGAAGGCATTCGACGAAGGGCTCGCTTGGGCCACTACACCGGTGTACGCCACAAGCGCCCTGCTCACCCCGGTCAAAGCCGGGTACCACGTCTTCGACTACCTGATCGACCGGCTGCAGTCCGATCCGGCCACGAAACCAGTCCCCGACACCCTGTGGGACAGCCTGGTGACGCACCTACCACCAGATGACGCGTGTCAGGTCGGAATCGCCGCGTTCCACGCCCGCCGCTATGCGGTGGCACACAGCGCCTTCGTCAAAGCTGACGGTCCCGGAGTCGCGTCCCGGCCGCTGGCGGTACACGGGCTCGGCCTGCTGTCCTGGCAGGACGGACGGCTCGATGAGGCAGCAGATCTCCTGCGCCGGGCACTCGACCTGGTCGAGGCCGACGACCCGTCCCACGCCGTGGTGTCCGACAGCCTGGGGCACCTGCTTCGCGATCAAGGGGCACTCGACGAGGCCCGAGCTGTGCTGCAACAGGCCGCAGACTTGGGCTATTTGCCGGCGGTCATCTCGCTCGGCCACCTGCTCCTCGACGCCGGCGAGCAGGATGCCGCCGAACGCGAGTTCCGCAAGGCCATGCTCGCGGGCAGCACGCACGCGGCGATCGCCCTCGGAGCGCTGCGCGAGGATCGATCCGAGCCGGCCGGCGCCGAGGAAGCCTTCCGGGTGGCCATGGGGCGCGGCTCCCTCGACGCGACAGTCCGGCTGGGCAAGCTGCTGCGCCGCAACGGCGACGCCGTCGGCGCCGGGAGGTACTTGGAAGCGGCCGCCACTGCCGGCCATCTCGACGCCGCCAACGAACTCGGAATGATGCTCATCGAATCGGGCGACGAGAAGACCGGGACCAGCTGGCTGCAACGTGCCGCCGACTCCGGTGACGCCGCGGCCGCCCACAACCTCGCGGTCCGCATGACTCAGCTCGACAAGCCCGACGAGGCCGAACGCCACATGCGACAGTCCGCACTCAGCGGTGGTTACGTCGCGGCGATCAACCTCGCGAATCTGCTCGCCGACCGCGGCGACCTGCTCGAGGCGATGACATGGTGCCATCGCGTCGTCGACGCACCCGCAGATGAGCTCGCGGCCCACGAGGCCGAATTGAACGACGACTTGGATCTCCGAGCGATGGCGATGACCAATCTGGGCCATATCTCGGCCCGCGCCGGGCAACTGGCATTGGCGCACAAGTGGTTCGAGGACGCGGCAGCGACCGGATACCCGGGCGCGGTGACCGCGCTGGCCGAATACCGCAGACTCCGAGAAGAGTTGTACGCCGAGGCACGACGAACGAGCCAGGAAGCCGACAGCGACGACCCGGATGCCATCCTCAAGCACGGTGCGCTCCTGGCAACGCTCGGAGAACTGGAACAAGAGCAACAAGTGCTACAGCCACTCGCCGAGTCCGGGCACGAGCCCGCGATACTGGCCCTCGCCGCGAACGCGTTCAACCGCGGCGAAGCGGGCACCGCGCTGGAGCTCGTTCGAAAACTGGATGGCGCGCCTGGGCCGGAAGTAGCCGAGAACGCGGCGATGCTCGCCGCTCAGCTCGGCGACGCCGATGCCGCGAAGAAGATACTCGCCGGGACGGACCTAGCCGTGACCGCCGATGGGTGCCAGCGGGTCGCCGAGATTCTCCTGAGCGGCGACGAGACACTGGACGTGTCGTGGTTCACGGACCGGGCGGCGGGAGGCGGCCACGCGGCAGCCATGAACGACTCCGCCATCCGGCGCCTCAAGCGCGGCGAGGATGCCGAGCCATTGTTTCGCGAGGCGGCGATCGCTGGGAACACGAACGCGGCCTACAACCTGGCTGGACTGCTGAAGGCGCGCGGCGAGTTCGCCGAGGCAGAGCACTGGTACCGACTCGCCATCGACAAGGGGCACCGCGACGCGCTCAACAACTTTGGCACCATGTTGATGGATCTTGGCCGCTACGCGGAAGCCAAAATGTACCTGCGTAGGCTCGCGACCTCCGGAGACCACGACGCCGAGGTCAACCTCGGCTACCTGTTCATCGCACTCGGCCGCGAACACGAGGCGCGCATGTGGCTCCGTCGCGCCAGCGAGGGCGGGCACCCTCATGCGTCGGCCCTCCTGGATCAGCTCACAACGGAGTCCTGAGGGAGAGCACCAAAACCGGAGGGCCGAAGCTCAAGCGCTGAGCGACAACCGTCGTTGTGATCGATTCCCTCCCCGCCATCTCCCAACTCATGAGGCCGAAACGCGAACGCACTCTCATCGCCGAGATGCGTGGCGAGTGGCTGTGCAGCCGAGTACCGGTGCAGTGCACATATTCGACGATGCGATATTCGCTAGGCGGCCGTGCCCTTCGTTCGTGCAGGTCAGCTCGTTGATTGAGCTGCCATTCCCTGGGGCACAGCGATCGCACTCTTCTGCCGATGATCGTGGGCTGATCTGGGCCTCATCACTGGGCAGTCGACGCCGGTATGCGGCATCCGTGTCAGCGGCCCTCGTGGTTTTGGATCAGGCTGGCCAGTGCTTGCGCGAGTTTCCGGTGGTCCCGCGTCGGCAGCGGCCCGTACTGGAACGCCTTCGACTTGATTCCGATGGCCACGCGGGTCCCGCCGCCTTCCGCGTAGACGAAGGTCGGGTAGAAGAAGCCCAAGGTGAACAGCGTCGTCCGGGACGACAGGATCACGATGCGGCGCGCGGGGTCGGCGTCCTCGACCGAGTATCCGGCCGGGCAGTGCTGGGTGAGCCAGGAATACACGACGTCCGGCGGAGCCGCCGCGTGCAGCACAATCCGCTGCTTGGTCATCCCGATGGTGGCCACCGAACCCTTCCTGGTGAACGCCACCAGCAGTTGGACTAGGACGATCGCGACCGCGACGGCCACGAAAGCGACGAAATCCATACCGCCGAGTATCACCCGCCCTGCATCGCGATGTGACAAGGCTTCGTACGGATCAACGGCCAGCCCAGCGTGGCCTGCCGATTGAGGGCAGCAACAGACGAGCGTCCGCTCGGGCCCCGGAGCGGCCGCTTACGTAAGGACATCCGCTCATGCCGATGAGCGGGCGTAGGCACGACCCGCCGGCTCAAGTCACGGCTCGGGCTCTCACTAGCCCTGGCTCTGCTCGGCGCCCCACTCCACGAGTCGTCGGGCCAGGTCTGCAGCATCGTGGTCGGCGCACCGGGGGTGCGTTTCTTGATCTTCGTCATTGTTACCTCCTGTCGTTCGCTCGGAACGGCTGTCCGAACTGGAAGCCGGGCTGTGCTCACAACTCGCCGACATCGGTGCGAGCGGCGAGTCGGCGCCACGTGGCCAGGGTGGATCGCAGGATCGCGGCGGGCAGATCGGGTTCGACGACGCTCGCGTCGTGCACGGCGACGCAGCGATATCCCGCGCGGCGAGGGAAGACCCTGATCGAGAAGTCGACGACCGCGCCTTGCTGCAGCCCTCCGTCGTCGAGTTCTGCTTCGATGTCGTCGAAGCGTACCGGGGCGGTGGTTGCTCCGAGGTGTTCGAACAGCACCTGGACCAATGGCGGGTGTGAGGTCTGCCGGTCGGGAGCGACCGCCTCGACGACTCGGTGGAACGGAACGTGGGCGTACTTGAGGGTGGACAGCAGTCGGTCTCGGGCCACGATTACCGGATCTGAGCCGGGTGGGAGTTCGAGCCCGATGGGCACCACGTTGGTGAACAGGCCGATCGATTCCTCCAGCCCGGGCGTGGGCCGGTTGGCCACGACCGAGCCGAGCACGACGGCGTGTTGCCCGGTCAACTCGGTCAGTCCCGCAGCGAATCCTCCGAGCAGCACGGCGAATGGGGTGGTGCGCAGATCCCTGGCGAGCCGCTCGAGCCCGGCGCGCACCGGCGCGGCGACGTCGACCACTTGGCCCGCGGCTTGGTAGGCCGCCTCACCTCTGTCTGTGCGCAGCGACACCAGTGTCGGCAGCCCGCGGAGCAACGCCGCTGCGGCGGCTGCGTCAGCGGTGAACTCGCCGCGCGCGTCGGCGGCCGCGAGAGCGGAGGCGAACCGCCGGAAGTCTGGTGGGGCGGGACGTGTGCGGCCGCTGTAGGCATCGGCGAGATCCCGGACCAGCACGTGTTTGGACCACCCGTCGAAGGCGATGTGATGCAGGGTGAGCAGCAACTCGCTGCGGCCGTCCGGCAGCTCGGCGAGCACGGCGCGAAACGGCGGATCGCACCGGACGTCGATCGGCTCGGCGGCCTCCGCCGCGGCAACCCGTCCCGGTTGCGTGGTCGACACGACGTCCAGCCACGGCGGTTCACCGGTCGGCTCCATCGCCGGCCGGCCTCCGCGCTCACCGATCCGGCAGCTGAGAACCGGGTGCCGGACGATGAGCGCGTCGAGCGCTTTGCGCAGCCGGTCGGCGTCTAACCGGCCGGCTACACGCATTCGCAGCGGCACGGTGAACGCCGTCGCGTCCCGGGCGAGGCTCGCCGCGTACCAGATGCCGAGCTGGTTCGGCGACAGTGGGCCCGGTGGAAGCTGTCCGTTCGTTGTTTCGCCGCGTCTGTTGAGCGCCGGGGCGGCGGCGGAGAGTGCGCCGCCACCGAGCAGCACCGCGGGATCGAGCGACCAGCCGGCGGTGTGCAGCCGCGCGACGACCCGCATAGCGGCCAGTGAGTCTCCACTGTGGACGAACGGCTCGTCCACCGCTGGCACGCGGCCAAGCACGTCGCCGACCGCGGCGGCGAGGATGGCGTGCGGTTCGGAGGTGGTGACGGCGGTCGGTACCGGTGCGCCGCCCGCGCCGGGCAGGCCCCGGGCGGCCAGTGCCCGCCGGTCGATCTTGCCGGTCGAGGTGCGGGGTAGCTCGGGAAGCGCTACCAGCAGGTGCGGTACGAGATGGGCCGGCGCGCTCACCCGCAGCCGCCGGCGGATCGCGTCGGTGTCCACGTCGCCGCGCAGGTAACCAATCAGCTGACCACCCACAAGCACCGCGGCCGCCTCGGTGACTTCGTCGATGCCCTCGAGGAGCCGGTCGACCTCACCGAGCTCGACCCGCACTCCGCGGATCTTCACCTGCAGGTCGGTGCGCCCGTGGTACTCCAGGACACCGTCGTCGCGCCACCGGCCGAGATCGCCGGTGCGGTACCAGCGGCCATGCTCTGCCGGCACGAACCGGCGCGCGGTCAGTCCAGGATCGCCGACATAGCCCTCGGCAAGGCCGGTGCCGCCGACACAGATCTCGCCGACCTCGCCGGCAGCCACCGGCGTCAGGTCTGCCCCCAGAACGGCGATCCGGTATCCGGTCACCGGCCGCCCGATCGGCACCGGGCCCACGTCGCCGGGCGAGCAGTCGTGTGCCGTGCAGAACACGGTTGCCTCGGTCGGCCCGTACTCGTTGACCAACCGCCGGGCGGGAGCGACCGCGAAGTGCCTGCGGACCAGGTCGGGGGTGGCGGCCTCGCCGGCCACGATCGCAACCGCCAACTCGGGCGGCTGGTGCTCCCCCCAGACCTCCAGCAGCTCGCGGTACACACTCGGCAGCAGCAATAGGTGCGTCGCGTCCAGGGCGGCCTCGGCGGCGAGCCGCACCGGATCGCGACTGGCCGACGGCGACGCCAGCCGCACCGTGCCGCCGCTGGTCAGCGGCCCGAACATGCTGAGCACGCTGTCGAAGCAGAACGGCGCGGCGAGGAACAGCGTGCCGCCGTCGCCGTAGAGCGCGCGGCGCGCGCGGGTGCTCGCGGTCAGGGCACGGCGGCTCACCGCCACGCCCTTCGGCCGGCCGGTCGAGCCGGATGTGTAGATGATGTACGCGATCGGGCCGGGCGTGGGGGGCGATGCGTCGGCGTCGGCGAGGTCGTCGGTGACGATCACCTCGGCACCGAGGCCGGCGAGGTGATCGCGGTGGGCGTGGGTGGTGAGCACCGTGGCGGCGCCGCTGTCCGCGATCGCGGCGACCACCCGGTCCCGGCCGAGCACCGGTGCCAGCGGCACGTATGCCGGGCCGGAGTCGAGCACGGCCAGGAAGCTGGCCACCCCGTCCACGCCGTGGTCGAAGTAGCCCGCCACCGCCGGGGCGCCGGCGGGTACTGCCCGACGGATGCCGCCGACCCGAGCGGCCAGCGCGGGGTGGGACACCCGTGTCTCGCCGACTGCCACTGCGATCCGATCCATCGTCGCCCTCTCAGAGGTCTCGGTATGTCCGGGTGGCGGCCCCCGCGCAGAACGCCACCGCGATCGATAGGCCGGCGGCCGCGAAGACGGCCCCGGGCCCGGCCGCCGTGGTCAACGCGGCCGCGGCGGCCACGGAGACCGGGTGGATCGCGTAAACGGCCAGCATCAGCACGCTCATCGCGCGGCCCATCAGGTGTTCCGGCACGTGTTCCTGGACCCGGGACAGGTAGAACACGTTGAGCACGCCGGTGGACAGGCCCGCCAGAACCATCAGCACCACGGTCGACGCCAGCCCGGCGTCGAACGTGATCGCGGCGAACAACATCCCCTGCGCTGCGCCGAGACCGCACGCGACAAGCCCGCGGCGTGCCCGACGTTCCAGCGCCGCGATCCCGAGGCTCCCCAGGAACGACCCGAACCCGAAGCCGGCGAGGGCCAACCCGAACCCGAACGCCCCGGTATGCGACACATCGTCGCTGTGCACCGGCAGCGCCACCTCGAGCATCCCGAAATACGCCAGGTTCGACACCAGCGTCAGCCCGACCACCATCCGCAGCAGCCGGCTGGTGCGTAGGAACCCGCCGAACGTCTGCGCGCTCGTACCCCGCGCGTCCACGATCGGGCGCTCGCGGACGAACAGCAGCGTCAGCACGGACACGCCGAACGTGGCGGCGTCGATTCCCAGGCACAGTCGGGGATCCACCGCCGCCGCGAGCATCCCGCCCAGGCCTGGACCCACCAGCTGGGCGAGGTTCTGCGCGCTGCCAGACAACGCATTGGCGCGGGACAACAGTTCCGGTGGGACGGTCGATGGCACGATCGCGAACGATGACGGGATGAACACGCCCTCGGCGAACCCGACCACGGCCACGGTGCCGGCGATCAGCGGCACGCCGTCGCCGAAGCCGGTCAGCAGTCCGATCACCAGCAGGCCGCGGACCAGGTCGGAGGCCAGCAAGACCGCCCGCTTCGGCAGCCGGTCACTGACCCAGCCGCCGACCGGAAGCGCGACCACCCTGGCCATGCCATAGGCCGCGAACACCGTGCCCAGGCCGGCCGGCCCGCCACCGGTGCCGAGCACCATGAACGGCAACGTCACGACCAGCAGCTGGTCGCCGAGCAGCGACGTGCTCTGGCCGAGCAACAGGTTTCGGTAGGAGCGGACGCGCAGCGGCGCCCAGACCGTGGGTGCGGTCACCACCGCCACCGGGGTCACCTGGCCCGCAGCGTGGCAGGGTCCAGCCCGGTCCAGGTTTTGTCGATGTGGGCGATGCACTCCTGCTCGGTTCCGGTGGTGCCTTCCAGACGCCACCCGGCGGTCAGCTCGCGCTCGTGCGGCCAGATCGAGTAGTAGCCATCGGTGTTGACCACGACGGCGTACCTGGTGTCCACATCAGCCTCTCAGCGGGTCGGTGATCAGGTCGGCGAGGCGGGCTTGGGGGTTGGCGGCCATCGCGATGAGCCGATGGGTGTACCCGTCTAGGAGGGCCCGACCGTCCGATTCGGACAGGATCCGGGCGTCGAAGCTGAGGTGTAGCGACAGCTCCCCCACCGGCCACACCAGCATCCGCAGCGCGTGCTCGGTGCGCATCTCCGCGATATCGGGGCGCCAGCGGGCGAAGCGGGCCTGAACCTCACGGTCGACCGGGAAGTTCTCGTGCACGATGTAGGTGTCGAGCAGGTCCACCGCGTCGGAGACACCGGCGTCGGCCGCGATGACGGGCAGCGGTACGTGATCGTGTGCCCGGTCGTCTATTCCGTTGCGCTGCAGCGTGTGCAGGAACGTGTTGAGCCGGTCGTCCGGATTCACGCGCACTGGGGTGGGCATCATGTTGTTGAAGGACCCGTAGGTACGCGCGATATCCGGCTCGTCGCGGCCGGACGAGATTGTGCCGAACAGCACATCGGTGCCCCCGGTCAACCCGGCGAGCAGCAACGCCCAGGCACCCTGCAACGCGGAGAACAATGTGAGGCGCTCGCGGCGGGCGAAGTCCAGGACGGCCTGCCGTTGGGCGGTGGTCAGCCAGTACGCGACGGTCTGGTGCTCGGGCCCGCCGCCGGGAGTGCAGTGCTTGCGCAACGTGGTGGTGACCGCGCCGGACAGGTCAGCGCCGGCCAGCCTGTTCGCCCAGTACGCCCGGCCAGCCGGGAGGTCGAGCGCCGCGAGGCGACGCAGATGCGTTGCGTAAGGCGCGGGAGCGGGGGGCAGCTCGGCGTGGCGTCGGTCGCGGAACGCGTCGTAGAGCGGATACCACTCGTTCTGCAGCACCGAGACGCTCCAGCCGTCCTGAACCAGGTACGACAGCCGGCAGATGACCCGGTACCGATCCTCAGCGATCCGAAACACCGTCATCTCCCATTGCGGGGCGTCGGTGACGTCGATGACATGCTGGCGCTGTGCGGCTTCGTGGTCGCGCACCCTGGCCAACGCGGTCGCCTCGCCGAGGTGTCGCAGGTCGACCACCCGCAGCGGCAGGTCCAGCTCACGGTGCACCAGTTGGACCGGGCCGCACTGGCAGCCAAGCCAGAACGACGTGCGCAGGCCAGGATGGCGGGACATCAGCTCTCGCCAGGTCTGCTGCCACGCGTCGAGGTCGAACCGCTCATCGTCGATGGCGGCGGTGAAGCAGACCACGTACAGGCCATCGAGACGGGCGCGCTGGACGCGGTCCACGACGTACCGCTGCATCGGGCCGAGCGGGAGAACGCCGTCGAGATCGGGAAAATGCTCGCTGATCAGCTCCAGCTCGGTCGGGGTGACCGGGTCGAGGGAGGCGGGAACGCTGGCTGGGTCCGGATGTCCGCTGACCGCCGAATCACGCCGCACGCGGGCCACCGCGGCCAGCCCGGCGACGGTCGGATGCTCGAAGACGTCCCGTACGGAGATCTCCACCCCGCGCCGGTGGCACCCGGACACGACCGCGACCGAGCTGATCGAGTCCCCGCCGAGCAGGAAGAAGCCCGCGCCGGCATCGGTGACGGGCACCCCGATCGCCTCGGTCCATGCGGCTGCGATTGCCGACTCCACCGGTCCGGACGGCATGACCCCAGTACCGGGTACCTCCAATGTGGACAATGGCGTGGTGGCTAGCTGGTTGCGGTCGAGTTTCCCGCTCGTGGTCAGTGGCAGCTCTGCGATGAACTGCAACCGAGCCGGCACGAGGTGGGCCGGCAGGGTCGCACGGAGATACGTCCTGAGTTCGTCCACCTGCGCGTCGCCCGGGCTGGCCGCCACGACGTGCGCCACCAGCGACTCGGACCGGACCTCGACGGCCGCGTCGGCGACCGTGGGGTGCTGGCGCAGGGTGGACTCGACCTCACCGAGCTCGATGCGGAAACCCCGCAGTTTCACCTGGTCGTCACTGCGGCCGAGGAAGTCGAGCGTCCCGTCCGCCGCCCGCCGCACTTGGTCGCCGGTGCGGTACAGGCGGCTCCCCGGCACTCCCGAGAAGCGATCCGGCAGGAACCGGCTCGCGGTGAGCCCAGGCCGGTGCAGGTATCCGTCGGTCACCTGCGCACCGCCGATGTACAGCTCGCCCGGTGCGCCCAGCGGTACCGGCCGCAGCCGCTCGTCGAGGACGTAGAGCGTGTTGTTGGCGATCGGGCGTCCAATAGGGATGGTTCCGTTCGCCGTGATCCGGTCGCCCGCGGTGTGATCCGAGACGTACACCGTGGCCTCGGTCGGACCGTAGAAGTTGAGCACCGGTACGTCGATCTCGTCGGTCAGGTCAGCGGGCAGCGCTTCGCCCCCGGCGATGATGTAGCGCAGGTCCGGCCAGGCCGGGCGGTGAGGCAGGCCAAGCACAGCACGCAGCATCGAGGGGACGAAATGGGTGACGGTGATCCGGGCGTCGGCGAGCAGCTCGGCGACATAGGCGGCGTCGCGATGCCGGTCGGGTGCGGCCAGGACCAGCGTCGCCCCCGCGGCCAGTGGCCCGAACACCTCCCACACCGAGATGTCGAATGTGCACGGTGTCTTCACCAGCATCTGGTCCGAACCGTCGAGCGGCAGCTCGCGCAGCCCCCACCGGATGATGTTGGTGGCCGAACGGTGGCTGACCATTACTCCCTTTGGCCGGCCGGTCGATCCCGACGTGTAGATGACGTAGGCGATGTCGCTCGGCCGGACCTCCGGCAGCGGAGCCGAGCCGGACAGCGCGCCAAGCTCGGTGATGGTCAGCCGGGCACCGGAGTCGTCGATGATCTCCGCGCACCGGCTCGTCGGATAGGCCGGGTCGATCGGCAGGAACGCCGCCCCGCATCGGAGGACGGCGAGTTGCGCGACGATCAGGTCAACGGATCGGTCCATGCGGATGGCGACCACGTCCCCTGGCCGAACACCGGCGGCGATCAGTGCGCGCGCCACGGCCGTCGACCTGTCGACGAGCTCGGCGTAGGTGAGCAGATACGAGCCGCTGGACACCGCCGTCGCGTCGGGGGACGTGTTCGCGGCCCGATCCACCAGCTCGTGCACCAACTGCGGCCCCGGCAGGTCCGCCTTGGTCTGGTTCACACCCCTGATGAGTAGTTCCTGCTCGGCCGGAGCACAGGGATCGAGGTCAGCCACGGCTCTGGCCGGTGAGGTCGCGAGCTGCGCGAGTGTATGCAGGTATCGCCGGCCGACGAGCTCGATCACCGTCGGATCGAACAGCTCCCGGTCGTACTCGATCGTGGCGGCGGAGTCGGTGAGGTCGAGCGCGATGTCCAGGCGCGTGGTTGGCGGCATCACCGGGAGCGCGATGCTGGTGCAGCCCGCGAGGGTGACCGGCTCCATCGGCACGTTCTGGAACAGGAACATGGCTTGGAACAACGGATTGCGGCTCGGATCGCGGGTGGGGCGCATGGCGGCGACGATCCGGTCGAAACCGACCTCGGCATTGGCCATCGCGCGCATGGTGCGCCGCCACGTCACCCCGATCAGGTCCGCCACCGTCGTGCCCTGCCCGATCGTGAACCGCAGCGGCAGCACCTCCATCAGCGGGCCGACCACCGACTCCTGCCGCACCGAGCGGCGGTTGGCGAACGGGACGCCGATCACCAGATCGCGCTGGCCGGACCAGGCGGCGAGCACGGCAGCGTATGCGGAGAGGTGGACCGCGAACGGAGTCGTGCGCAGGCTCCGCGCGAGCTCGTGCACCCGCCCAGCGAGTGCGGCGCTCATGCTGACCGTGTGGTGGCGACCGGCAAAGCCCGCAACGGCAGGACGTCTGCGGTCGGTATGGAACTCCAACGTGGTCGGCGCACCGGCGAGCTCGTCTCGCCAGAACGCGACATCGCCGCGATCGGCCGCCTCGGTCACCCAGTCGCCGAACTGGAAGGCCGGGTCGGGTAACGGCGCGGGCAGGTTGGCGAGCGCCGCATCGTAAAGGAGGCCAAGCTCACGGTGCAGCAGGCCGGCCGACCAACCGTCGGCGATCAGGTGGGACAGGCAGAGCACGAGTACGGCGTCGTCTTCCGCCACACGGAGCAGCACGACCCTCCACAATGGACCTCGGGGTAGATCGAAGCGGGTCATCGCGATCTCGTGCAGGGCAGCCGTGAGGTCCTGCACCGGCCGAACCTCGACGCGTACCGGTGCCGAGCCGCCGATCACCCGGACCGGGTGATCGTCCCGGGTTGTGAACGCGGTCCGCAGCGACTCGTGCCTGCTGGCCAGGCCGGCCACGGCAGCGTCGAGCGAGGCGATGTCGATCCTGCCCCGCAGCCGGGTCGCCGTGGTGACGTTGAAGGCTGGCCCGCTGTCGGGGTTGACACGTTGCAGCAGCCACAGCCGCCGTTGCAGTGGCGAGCACGGCGCGCTCATCGGGCGGCCTCGTCGAGAAGGGCGGCCAGGCCGGCCATGGTCGGCTCGTCGAGGAAGCGCTCCAGATCCGGCTCGACGCCGGTGGCTGCACCGATCCGGCTGATGAGCTGGACCGCCATCAGCGAGTCGCCGCCGAGGTCGAAGAAGCTCTGCGTCTCGCTGTCCGGTGTGCGCCCAAGCAGGTCGGCGAAGATCTGCTCGATCCAGCCGACGTGGTGGCCGGGCGACCCCGACGACGGCCAGTATCGGCGGCACTGGAAGGGATAGCCGGGCAGGTGAACCCGTCGGCCTGAGCCGCCGGTGTCGACCTGGTCGGGCGCCTGCGGTGACGCGTCCCCGCGTAGTACCGCGATCAGCTCCTCTCGATCCGAACCGGCTACGACCCGTTGGCATGGCTGGGTCACGCGGCCCACCCGAAGGGTGTGGGCGACGTCGGCGAGCGGCACGGCCGGCCGGGTGGATAGGAAGTCCGCGATCGTCACGCTCAGCTCCGCGAGGGCATCAGGGGTGCGCGCGGACAGCGCGAGCGCGACCCGCTCCGGTTCCGGTCCGGACGGAGGGCGATGCGGGGCCTGCGCGATCACGGCGTGGGCGTTGGTTCCACCGACACCGAACGCGCTCACCCCGGCGATCCTGCGTCCCGGCACCGGCCATGCCATTGGCGTGCGCACCACGCGCAACGGGCTGGCCTCCAGCAGGAGGTCCGGGTTCGGGCGCTGGAAGCCGGCCGTGGGCGGCACGACACCGGCCTCGACCGCGAGCACCGCCTTGACGAACCCGACGATGCCCGCCGCCGCGTCGAGGTGCCCGATGTTGCTCTTCGTCGCGGACAGCCCGCACCAGCTGCCGTCGGCGCGTCCGGCGCCGAGCACTTCGCGCAGCGCGCCGACCTCGACCGGGTCGCCGAGCGCGGTTGCGGTGCCATGCGCTTCGATCAGCCCGACCTGATCCGCATCCACGCCGGCCGCTCGCAGCGCCGTCTCGATCGCGGCCCGCTGGCCGGCTCCGCTCGGCGCGGTGAAACCGATCTTGTGCATGCCGTCGTTGTTGACCGCGGACCCGAGCAGGGTCGCGTACACCGCGTCGCCGTCCGCGAGCGCGTCATCGAGCCTGCGCAGCACCACGGCCGCGCCGCCGTTGCCCGGCACGGTTCCCTCGGCGGCTGCGTCGAACACGCGGCAGTGCCCGTCAGGGGAGAGAATCGAGCCGGTCTGGTGGCGGTACCCGCACCGCAGCGGCAACGTGATCGTCACGCCGCCGGCGATCGCGGTGTCGCAGTCACCAGCGAGCAGCGCGCCGGCCGCCAGGTGAACCGCGACGAGCGAGCTGGAGCAGGCGGTCTGCACGGTCAACGCGGGTCCGCGCAGGTTCAGTTTGTAGGCCACCCGGGTGGCGAGGAAGTCGCTCTCGGTGGCGATACGCACCGGAAGGTCGCCGACCGAATCGACGACAGCGGCATCGAGCAGTTCGGCGTAGCGGGACTGGGTCGCGCTGGCGAACACGCCAACCCGGCCGCACGTGGATGGCGTGTGCCCGGCGTCTTCAATGGCATGCCACACCAGTTGGAGGAAGACTCGCTGCTGCGGATCGGTGATCTCGGCCTCGCGTGGCGAGAACCCGAAGAAGTCGGCGTCGAACTCGTCCGCCCCGTCGAGCACTCCCTTCACCGGCACCCATCCCGGCGTGGTCTCACTATCCACAAGGGACAGACATTCGCGCCCGGCCAGAATGTTCGACCAGAACTCGTGATGGTCGCGCGCCATCGGGGCGCGCAGCGCGATGCCGACAACGGCGAGCACATCGGCGAGCGCGTCGGCGGGGTCGTATTCAGGCATGGGCACCTCGCGGGCCGGTCAGATTGGCGCGGCGGCGCCGCAGCCGGTCCCGCCGCGGCGTGACCTCCTCGGCGGCTGCGGCGGTGGAGTGCGTGCCACCGGCCATCAGTGCGGCCTGCGCCTCGACGGTGGGGTGGGCGACCAGTTCACGCAGCTCCGGCGCCGCACCGAAGGCCTCGGCGAGGCTCGCCCGCAGCTCGATGAGGAGCAGCGAGGTGCCACCAACGTCGAAGAAGTTGCGTGAACGGTCCACTTCGGACAATCCGAGTACGGTGCACCACGCCGCGGCCACCGTGTCGCTGAGGGCAGTACTGCCGGCGCGGTGGACCTCCGGCCGCGGCGCAGCCAGCCGGGCACGGTCCACCTTTCCGCTCGCGGTGACCGGCAGCCGTGCCATCGTCATGAGTACCGGCGGAACCATGTATCGCGGCAGCCGCTCCGCGGCGTGAGCTCTGATCTCCTCGGTGTCGAGGTCAGCGGGCGCGGCCAGGTACGCGACAAGATGCCGCTGCCCACCCGGCCGCAGCGCGACCTCCACCGCGGCTCCGGACACCCGCGGATGGGTGGCGAGGACCGCTTCGATCTCCTCGAGCTCGATCCGGAATCCGTCGATCTTGACCTGCCGGTCCTTTCTGCCGGTGAACACCAGCGTGCCGTCGGGCATCGCGCGGGCCTGGTCGCCCGTGCGGTACAGCCGCCCGCCCTGTTGTTCGGCATATGGGTCGGGGCGGAATCGCGCCGCTGTGAGTCCCGGCCGGCCGAGGTAGCCGCGGCCCACCCCGCGGCCACCGACCCATATCTCGCCGACCTCCCCGGGCGGTACCGGCAGCATGCGCTCGTCGAGCAGGTACACGCCGGTGGCGGGAACCGCGCGTCCGATCGGAACGGCGTCGTCGTGGCGCGGGCCGGTCAACTCCTGCCAGGTCGCGAGCGTGGTGGTCTCGGTCGGGCCGTACAGGTTGCGAAACCGGCGTGGCGGGCCGGCGCGGAGCACCGCGTTCACCGAGCCCGCGTCCAGCGCCTCGCCGCCGACATAGAGTGCGTCCAGACTCGCGAAGGCGCCCGGTTCCCTGGCCGCTATCTGCCGGAACAGCGTGGTCGGGACGAACAGTGCCCCGATCCGCCGCGCCTGAAGCAGCGCAGGCAGCCGGGCCGGATCCAACAGCGCGAACTGGGGCAGACACACCATGGTGCCGCCCTGCAGCAGCGGTCCCCAGATCTCCAGTGTGGCGGCGTCGAACATGAGGTATGCGGACTGGGCCATCCGAGTTCCCGGTGCGAGATCCATCGGCGGGTCACCGGTGAAGAGCCGGGTCACCCCGGCATGTTCCAGGGGCACGCCCTTGGGTCGGCCGGTTGATCCCGAGGTGAAGAACACGCATGCCACGTCATCGGGTGCCAGATCTGTCTCGCGAACCGGTGTGCTACCGGCCGTGAGGTCGTCCGGGCCGATCCGGGGCACGCCGGCGACCGGGAACTGCCCTCGGGTCACCACGACCTGCGGTCGGCTCTCCTCGACGAGCAGGCGAAGCCGCTCGACCGGGAGCCCGTTGCCCAGCACCAGATAGGCGCCGCCGCCGGTGACCGTGGCGACCATGCCGACCACAACCTCGACCGGGTCATCCAGTGCCAGCGCGACCACGCCACCACGGGTGAGGCCGGCATCGACCAGCGTCCTGGCGAGCGCCGCCGCGCGACGCCCGAGCGTGGCATAGGTGAGCTCGGCCCCCGCACCCTCGATGGCGGTCGCACCTGGTGTGGCCCGGATCCAGTGCTGAAGGGCCTCAACGATCGTCGTGCACATCGCTGGACGATCAGCTGACCTCGAGGCAGCTGGCCCGGTCGGTCCAGTTCGTGCCGCGGTGGTAGGTCCGGATCGTCGGGTAGGAGCCGATTATTGCGACGCCCAGCGTGAGCATCGCCATCGTCCGGGTGCGGCGCATTAGCATGGGCTCCTCCTGCCGTGTCACGTGAATCGCAGCGACACTGCATAGAGCCTCTAACAGGTCTCTAACAAGCGGTCGCTAACAACGGAGGAATCTCCACCTGGGGGAGTTCAGCAGTGGATTTCGGGGTGCTTGGCCCGATCGAGGTCCGGGATGGCGGACGAGTCGTTTCGGTGGGCAGCGGGCGGGAGCGGTTCGTACTGGCGACCTTGTTGCTGAATAACAATCGGGTGGTTGCCCGGGATCGGCTTATCGACACGGTCTGGGAAAACCCGCCGGTGTCAGCGAAGGCCCAGTTGCACAACATGATCAGCAAACTGCGCGCTCGGCTTGCCGCCGACGACCTGATCGTGACTCGGCCGGTGGGCTACGAGTTGCGGCTGGGCTCGCACCGACTCGACCTGCTGACCTTTCGCCAGCTGGTCGAGCACGGGCGGCGCGCCGCCACGGAGGGCGATCACCGGCAGGCCGCCGCGCTGCTGTCGGATGCCGTTTCGCTGTGGCGCGGTCCGGCACTGGCCGATCTGCCCGACCGGCAGGTCGGCGGCCTGCGGGAGTCGCTGCATGAGGAGCGGTTGTCCGCGGTCGAGGCGCACCTCGACGCCGAGTTGCTACTGGGCCGCCAACACAACGTGCTGCGGGAGCTTGCCGCCCTGTTGCCCGACCACCCGTACCGGGAACGCCTGTACGAGATCCAGATGGTCGCGCTGGCGTCCGCCGGTCGGCCGGCGGACGCACTCGAGGCATACCAACGCGCCTACCGGCGATTGGTGGACGACCTCGGTGTCGAGCCCGGGCAGTCGCTACGCAATGTCGAACAGCGGATCCTCCGCGGGCAGCTGACCACGACGTCACGGCTTCCCGCCGGTCGCCCGGTACCGCGCGAGCTCCCGCCGGTCCGCGACGTAGTCCTGGTCGAGCGAGAGACGCCGTTGGCCGAATTGGAGGCGGCTGTCCGGGGTGCCGGTGCTGGTCAGGGCAGTCTCGTGTTGGTGTCCGGGGAGGCTGGTGCGGGCAAGACGTCGCTGGTCACGCGGTTCGCCGCAGGCCACGAAGGCCGAGTGCGCAGGCCGGTGCTGTTCGGGCTCTGCGATGCGCTGCTGACACCACGCCCGTTTGGGCCGTTTCGAGACATGTTCCGATCGCTTCGTGGCGGGTTGCTGCGTGAGGATGACTTCAGCGGCGTTACAGGCGTACTCGATGCGATTGTCGACGAGCTGGAAAGGCCGCCGCACCCAGCGGTTGCGGTGGTCGAGGATGCGCATTGGGCAGATGATGCGACCCTCGACGCGATTCGGTTTCTGGGGCGGCGCGTTGGCCGGATGCGGACGGTGCTCATCGTGACGTATCGCGACGACGAGGTGCCGCCCGGTCACCCTCTGCGGAATGCGCTCGGATCGGTTCCAGCCGCTCAGGTCCGTCGAGTGCAGCTCGAACCGTTGTCCGCAGCGGGCGTTGCTCAGCTGGCCAGCCGCAGTGACGTGGCGGACTTGTACCGGATAACGGGTGGCAATCCGTTCTTCGTGCGCGAGGTGCTGGCAGCGCCGGGAACTGCCGTGCCGCTGACGGTGCAGGATGCGGTGATGGCTCGGGTTGGCCGACTCACCCCCGTCGCACGGGAGTGTGTCGAGCTCGTCTCGGTTGTGCCGGGGCCTGCCGAGCTGTGGCTGATCGAGGGCTGCCTGTCGGTTCACGGCGTCGACGAGGCCGTTCGCCTGGGTGTGCTGCACGCTGATGAATCGACGGTCTCGTTCACCCACGAGTTGGCACGTTGGGCAGTCGAGCACGGTCTTGCGAACACGCGCCGGCGTGAACTCAACCGGCTCGTCCTGGAAGTCCTCGTCCAGCATCACGCTGACGTCGCTCGGCTCAGCCACCATGCGATACAGGCCGACGATGTGGACGCCGTGGTCCGGTATGCGCCTCTCGCCGCGCGACGGGCCGCCTCATTGGATGCGCATCGGGAAGCGATCGATCACTTCGAACAGGCGCTGAGGCATGCCGACCGCTACACCGAGGAGGAACTAGCCGACCTCCTGGATGACTACGCACGTGAGTGCCACCTCGCGGGCCGACACGAGCGTGCCGAGTCGGCACTGGACCGGGCGATCAAGATCCACGGCGCACGGGGTGATCACGAGCGACTTGGCTCCAGCCTGAGCCTGCTTGCCGATGTGCGATGGTATTTGGGACGGCGTCCGGATGCCGAGCGGTGCGTCGTGCAGGCGATCGCTGCGCTCGACCGACACCCCGGTGTAGCACTGGCGCAGGCGTACGCGCTGCGGGCGAAGCTGGACATGGCTGCCGGTCGTCTTGACAGCGCCAGACTGTGGGGTGAGAAGGCCGTCGAGTTGGCTCGCGACGTCGACGACGCGGCCGTGCTGGCGCACTCCCTCAACACAGTCGGGTGCGTGCGGTGGGCCATGCCGCCCTATGACCCGCAGCTACTGATCGAGAGCTTGCAGCTGGCGCGCGGCGCCGGACTTCCCCAGGAAACCGCACGCGCGTTTCACAACCTGGCCGACGGGTGCATCAACCTGATGCGTGACGATGACGCGGAGACCTATCTCACCGAGGGGCTCAGTTTCTGCGAGGAACACGATCTCACCTTGAGCGAGCGATACCTACTGGTCCTCCGGGCGATGCTCCGGCTCGATCAAGGTCACTGGGACGACGCGGCAGCGGATCTGCAGCTCCCGCTCGAATCAGAGGGCCTTCTCCTCGCCGCGGCTCTCGTGAACCGAGGCATTCTCGAGCTGCGTCGCGGCACCGCGCGCGCCTCGGCGACACTAGACGAGGCGCGCGAACACCTCGAACAGCAGCCGTCACAGCAAGTCGCACTGCGGCTGGCTGCCGCCCAAGCCGAGCTCGCCTGGCTCCGCGACGATGCCCGGGCCGTGACCGTCGACCCACTCCTGGCGGATTCAATCGACACCGGGCCCATGCCCTGGACCAGTCGAGCCGCCTTCTGGATGCACCGCGTCGGCGCGATCGACCGGCTGCGCGATGACCTGGACGAACCCTACCGAATGCACATCACTGGCCACTGGTCGGAAGCCGCGCAGCGCTGGTCCGCTCTAGGGCGGCCGTACGAGCAGGCACTCGCGCTCTCCGACGCGCCGGAACCCGAACCGCTGCTGCAGGCCCTGAACATCCTGGACCGACTCGGCGCCACGCCCCTCGCGTCCAAGGTTCGCCGACGGCTCACCACGATCGGCGTGCCGTCAGTGCCGCGAGGTCCACGCTCGAAGACCCGTGCGAGCCCCGCCGGGCTTACTGAGCGACAGACCGAGGTTCTCCATCTGCTCGCCGAGCATGTGACCTACCGCGAGATCGCCCAACGGTTGAACGTGTCCACCAAGACCGTCGACCACCACATCGCGGCGGTGCGCAGGAAGCTCAACGCCACCACCCGCTCCGCAGCCGTCGAAGCCGCACAACAACTGGGGATCCTGCCGCCCGCAGTCGAGGACACACACCCGCAAGATAGGGAACTACGGCACCCAAAATAGGGTCGCAAACCCGTTGAATCGGAAGGTTCTCGGTGCCTAACGTCACACCGGTCAGTAATCGCGAGGACACGACATATCGGAGCCAAAGGGGGAACAAGCTGATGATTCGACGAGACGCGCAGTGCTCGCCGTGGTGCTCGCTGCCATAGCAGCGCTTGTCGGCACGACGGCCGCCATCACTGCGTCCGCGTCAACCGGCGCCCACCGCGACGTACTGGCGACGGCAAGATCTACGACGCCATGCAACTCCTGCGCAACTACCGCCACACTGAGGGTGACGACTATAGTCCGGTTCAGCCGAGATTCCTCTATGCGGACCTCTCCGTAAGTGATTGCCTCAACATTCGGTTGCAGAACAGCCGTGGATAGTGGCACCACCCCACCGAGGTACCAGGACATCGCGGGCGACAACGTGCACCGCACTGCAGGCACCGCGTGGAGGCAGCCCGCGACCGGCAACAACTGGCACGCCTGCGGTGCGAGGCGTGGAATAGAAGGCTTGTGAGCCTTTGCGAGTGTCCGCCGAGGATCGGCGTGTCAGAGGAATATAGCGTCGACATGTCTACCGCGACAGTTGACTGACCACGCGCCGACCCAATCACCTTTGTTCCAAGTTCTATCTGGAGAGCTTATGTGCACTAGGAAGTTCGTCTCTCTGTTGGCCGTCGTCGCATCGCTGGTCGTGGCGTTGCTGGTGTTCCCTGGTGGCGCGAGTGCGTCGTCGAGCCAGTTCTCTGTCACCTCTGGACCAGCGTATCGGCATTGCGCGACCGCCGGATTCCATGGAGAACTCCGCTTCTGGTACGTCTACAACGGAGAATATGTACGGTATGTCGGACGAATCGAATATCGAATTAATAAAGGCACTGAGAGCGGTGGAAACGAGGCAAACATCTGGTGGGGAGATCATGCGGGACCGGGCATTCAGACGGACGCGGCAATCCAGGATAACCAGTGGCACACCTTCGGCGGGGACTACTATCGCTCGTCGCGCGCGGAGGTAGATCTGACATTCCAGTTCGACCGATCGTGGCCGATACCGGATCCGTATTGCACGGTGTCATGGTTCATGTGACCACATACTCCAGAGAACGTAGAAGGGCTGTCCGGATGACTCGACGACGAATTCATGCTGCTACTGATGATCGCGTTGTTCATCCTGGGCATAGCGCCGCCCACGGCAGCGAGGCTCTGGTCCGGCGCGGAGACCTCGAGCAACTCCGGGCCCGGACCGAGGGGAGCTACTTCCTCCACTGCCTCGTCGCTCGCGGAGGCACTGGTCACCGAGGGGACATCGACGGATCGGACGGACGTTGATCACAGCAATGATCAACTTGTGCGGGTCAGAATCCGCTAGCAGCGCGGTCCAGACCCGCGGACACAATCACCTTTCACCTTTGTGCGCGTCAGATCGTTATTGAGGAGGCCCGTGCTGCGACGAACGCCGTCCAGTCATGGCCGACTCGTGCGTTCCATGCGACGGCGGTCACGATCTCGATGCCGGTGAGGCCGGCGAGCATCGGGGCGGGCATTTCGGCGGCGAGCGCGAGCCGGGCGCTGTTGCGGGCGGGCAGGACGCTGATGTCGCGGGCCGCGAGCTGTCGGTAGAGGTCGGTCGGCGCGAGCGGCCGCTGCGGGGACCGTCCAGGAAACAGCAGCGTGGACGATTGCACTGCCAGTCCGAGGCCACTGCCTGCCGGCGGCGGTTGTTTGGCCAGTTCGTGAACGAGCGTGGCGAGCCTGGACGGAAGCGCGAGTTGATGGCTACCAACGCGCAGGAACGTTGCGTCACGATCGGTAAGTATGTCGCTGCGGCGCAGGCGAACTGTTGCGGTGATCGGGAAGCCGAAGAGGATGGTGAGTGTTGCACCGACACGCAGATGCAGCGGCATCTCGTTGTCGTCCAGGCATTTGCGCAGCTGTGCGGTTCGCTCCTCGGTGCTGAGATGCCGCAGCTTCGGCGGATACTGGGGAACCGGCACGCGGATGTCATCGTCGATCAGCTGGTGCTTGGCGGCCCAGGCGATGAACGGGTACAGGTACGGTAGTGGCCCCGGCCGGTATCGAGCCATTCATCCACATGCGACTGAGTGAGGTTGGTCAGACTGATGTGGAGTGTGTCGAGCCACGTCAGTAGCCGGGAGGCAGCGAGAACGCTGGAAGGGATCGTGGTGATGGCGGACTCACCGACTCCTCGCCGACGCGCCGAACGCCGCGCTTTCGGTAGCAGATACCAGCGAGCGAACGGCGCGAGTATGGGAGTGTGATGCGGTGGTGCGTCGGCCAAGTGCTCGCGTAGCCACGGGTCGATGCGGTGCTGGCGCCCAGGTGGTGACCTCGCGGGCACACACGGGGTTAAAGGTGTGCCTGTATATCGGGCGGACGAACACTGTGACGCATTACGAACGCGTCGCCCCGGATCATAACTGGGTTGCCACTGGCGCATTCCGGCGAACGACAAGTGTGTGAAGGCCGAGGGCTGGAATTACCTACGTCAGGAATGGAGCGACCGGCCATGGGGTGATTCCCTGGACACTGCGAGTGACAACGCGATCTTGATCTTCATAGCTGGTCTACGCCGATCACGGCTGGGGCGCAGCCGAGGTTCCGGACCCGATGGACGAGGCGACCGTGCGCCGCTCGACGCTGCGCTGGTCCGAGCTGTCCGACCCGGCGCACCGCGCGGTGTACGACACCTACCGCGCGCTGATCGGCCTGCGCCGCGCCCACCCGGAGCTGGCCGACCCGCGCCTGGACGAGTTCACCGTCGAGGCCGGCGACTCGTGGCTGGTCCTACACCGCGGGCAGCGCCGGGTGATCGTCAACCTCGGCACCACAGAGGCGAAGATCCTCCTGGACCGCCCCGCCACGGAGGTCCCCTGGTGTCGGCCACCCCCGACCTAACCGGCGCCCACATCAGCGTCCCGCCCGAGTCCTTCGCGGTGGCGCCGGTCGTCCTGGCATGCGGTCGCCCCTTCAGGTCTGACACTGCACGTCGCTGGCTGTCGTGCCCAGGCGACCGAAAGTTCCCACCGCGACTGCCCGACATCCCACGCGGTCGCATGGGGCATGATGGCGGACCTCACACAACCGCGGGCGACTGTGGAGGACACCGCGATGAGCGTTCGACGAGCCGCGGCCGCGTTGCTGCTCAGCGGGGCGGCGGTGGTGGCCACGGCGACACCCGCGTTCGCGCAAACGGAGCTGAACGGGAGCTCACCCGCCGAGGGCGCGACGCTCGCCGCGCCAAAGCTGATCGTGCTCTCGTTCACCGGGCACGTGACGCTCCCCGCGAACCCGATCACGGTCACCGGCGGGAACGGCGCGTCGTGGACCGTCGGAAAGGCCACCGCCACCGGGCCGGTGGTGACCGCCCCAGTGCGGCCGAGTGGACCGGCCGGCCCCTACACGCTTACCTACAAGGTGATCGCCGAGGACGGCGACGCGGTCACCGGCACGGTCACGTTCACGATCGTCTCCGCCGTCACCACCTCGGCAGTGCCGCGGCCGCCGACTACCACGACGCCGCCGAGCACCGCATCGTCCACGGCGTCCGATGCGGCGGCCCATGCGGCGGCTCATGGGGCGTCCGGTGCGGTGTCGGACGCGGCGACCACAAGCGACTCGGGCGGGATTCCCGCCTGGGTGTGGATTCTCGGCGCGGTCGTAGTGCTCGCCATCGGGGTGCTGGAGGCGTTCCGGGTAGGCCGGTCCAGCCGGTCCTGAGGTCCTCGATCGGGTGAAGCCGCGTGCTCGCCGGAATCCACCGCCGGTCGTAGCCGACCGTCAGGACGACCCTGATCGGAACGGCCTCCTGGGAGAGGGAGATGATGGCTGATGGCTGGCGGCACGTGGCGACCTTCTGCGGCACCTGCGACTGCGGCTGTCCGAAGGTCTACCTGGCCGGCCAGGCACTCGCGGAGCGCCGGGTGGTGATCACCGACGACTTCGAGCAGCGCGTGGAGATGAGTCTCGAAGCGTTCGCGGTCGCCGGGCCGAAGGCGGTCGGTGACCTGGCTGATGATCGCATGCGCGAGACCAGCCCACACCTGCTCGGCGTTCTGATACATCCAGGGGTTGAACCACACAGTCGCCCGCCAGTCCGATTTCGGCGGCGTCACTCTAGTAGTGCTTTGTTATGTCGGCGTGTCAGCTTGATTGTCCTTTGTGGATGGTGGTTGTGTTTCTGGTGTGACTCCTGAGGAGATTGAGCGGGTGCGTCCGCGGTTGGTGGAGTTCGCTGGGCAGATGCTGGGTGGGCCGGCGCGGTCGGATCAGCGGGCCAAGAGCGAGTTGTATATGCGTGGCCTGTTGACCGATGGGGCGCGGAAGTCGATGCAGCCGATGGCGGAGCGGCTTGGGGTGGATCATCAGGGGTTGCAGCAGTTCATCACGTCCTCGACCTGGGACTACCGGGTGGTGCGGGCCAACGTGGCGCGCTGGGCGGTGGAGGCGATCGCGCCGGAGGCGTACGTGGTGGACGACAGCGGGTTCGCCACACACGGCACGTCGTCGCCGTGTGTGGCCCGGCAGTACTCGGGCACGCTGGGCAAGGTCGGGAACTGTCAGATCGGGGTGAGCGTGCAGATGGTCACCGATCACGCCTCGCTGGCGGCGAACTGGCGGCTGTTCTGCCCACCCTCGTGGGATGACACCACCATCGACGACCCGGCGGTTGCCGAGCAGGTGTGTGCTCGGCGTGCGCGGGCCGGGATCCCCGACGAGGTGCGGCACCGGGAGAAATGGCGACAGGCACTGGACATGCTCGACGAGATGCTCACCCCAACCGACACCGAATCGGACGGCACCGAATCGGACGGGTCGGACGGGTCGGCTGGTGGGTGGGGTTGCCGAAGCGGCCGGTGGTGAGTGATTCCGGCTACGGGGACGCCGCGGAGTTCCGGCTGGGGTTGACCGAACGCGGCCTGCCCTACGTGCTACAGGTCGATCCCACCGCCACCGCCCACCCTGGTGACGCGGTGCCAACCCAGCCTGCCCCGCCGACCGGCCGGGGCCGTCCACCCAAACCGCGCTACCCGAACCCACCCAACACGTTGCGCGAACTCGCGCTCGCCGCCGGGCGCGATACCTGCCGACAGGTCACCTGGCGGAAAGGCAGCAAGAAAACCAAGAACAACCCCACCGCGGCGATGCGGGGACACTTCCTGGCCATCCGCGTCCGCTCGCCAACCGCAACATCCCCCACCACCCAGACAGCAGCCTGCCCGACGAGTGACTGATCGCCGAATGGCCCCCGGACAAACCCGAACCCGTCAAATACTGGCTGTCCACCCTCAACTGTTGCGGGTCATGACGTTGGTGACGGCGGGTAGGGCCTGAGACGAGGGACGGGTCTTCCGGCGGCAGGATGGAAGTGCGACCAACACATCCGCTGACCGGAAAGACCCGTCTGATGCTCCACCGTAATGCCCCGCTGTCCGTGGAGGCCGTCGCCGTCTCGTGCAGCGTTGCCAGACCCGTCCGATCGCGCATGTCGCCGCTGAGATGGGTGTCTCGAGGCAGTGCGCGTCGAAGTGGGTGAACCGCCACCGTAAGTTCGGTGAGGCGGGTCTGGCCGACCGGCCCAGCGTCCCGCATCATCAATCCACTGCCACCCCTGCCGACGTGGTGGCCAGCATCGAGCGGCTGCGCCGCGGCCACAAGCACTCCGCCCGGCGCATCACTCTCGAGCCCGGTACCAGCACCGACGCCGGAGACCCGTGCGGAGTGCGGCCGAGCTCTTTAGACAGGGTCACCAGGTGAAGAATCGGCGGTGCCCGCCGGCTCACTGTCATGGTCGGCCGGGTCCAGGGTGTCGCGGATGAAGGGGATGGCGTCGCGCAGGACGGCTTCGACGTGGTAGGCGTCCAGGTAGGGGTCGAGGGCGTGGATCCAGTCTGTGAGTTCGAACGATTCCAGGACGTGCCACGGGCTGCGGCGGGTCGGCCGGTCGTCCTGCTGGGTCAGTATCGCGACGGTGTGGGGCGATGGCGGCGGGCCAGAACCGATCGAGGACAGCCTCGGGTACTTGTAGCCTGTCACGGCTGCGGGCCGCTTCGGTGTCGTGTTCGAAGTCGTCGCCGTAGTCACTACGCAGGTACTCGGTGATCTCCTGGTCCAGCTGGGTGCGGAACGCGGCGCGCAGGTCAGGGTGTGCCCGGTCGAGGGCGGCCGTGATGTGCGCCACCGACGCCCCGCAGCCGAGTTCGGCCATTGCGGCAGGCCGGTGCGATGGGGACGGCAACCAGATCCACACCGTCGCCGGGTCCGACCAGTACTCCAGCGGCTCGTAGACGGTCCCGGCAGCCCGCCACGCGGTGTCGAGGAACTCGGGCAGGTTAGGGCCGCCAAGGCAGCACAGCAGCATCTGGACGCCGGCCCATCCAGCCGGCATTGCCAGGTCCTGCGTCGTGGCCTGGTCGATCTGATACGCCAGGTAGGTCGGACCGGGCCCGAGCAGGTCGCCGTCGAACGGGCAGCACGAACAGACCTGAACCGGACTGGGGGTCGGTTCGAACAGGCCCGCCTCGGGGGGTAGCTGTCATCGCAGATGCCGCATTCGGCGCTGGTGGGGGTGTCGGCGACGTCCCGACGACGGGCCGCGCCGAGCACCTGGTCGATCTCGGCGACGATCTGACCGACCGGCCGGTCGCCGGGGATCTCGTGGGCGTCGAGACCGGTGACCCGACCCAACAACTCCGGGGAGAGCCCGGCGAGCATCGGGGCCCGTACCGTGACTTGCAGCGGAGCGGCCAGGTTGAACACCTTGGGCTCGTCGGGATGCTCGTCGCCGGTCCACGCCCGCGCCGGCTCGCCGGACCGGAGATATGTCGACGGTGGCGGGGCCGGCGTAGGAACGCAGCGCCGCGTGTTGCGGATGGTGCTCGACCTGGACCGGCCAGCCCGCCAACTCCAGCGCGGTGACCAGGCGGAAGAACTCCTGGACCATCGCCAAGCAGGCTGGTGATCTGACCCCGGGCGGGATGCACGGCTGCTGAACTTCTATCGCTGGGACGCCGATGCGGTTCGTGATGATCTGCGTGGTTATGTGCTGGACAACCTCGACGATCCCGCCGGGGTGGTGGTGGCCGACGAGACCGGATTTCTGAAGAAGGGAACCAAGTCCGCCGGTGTGCGGCGGCAGTACCCCGGCACGGCTGAGCGGGTCGAGAACTGCCAACTCGGCGTATTCCTCACCTACGTGTCGCCGCGTGGGCGGGCGTTGGTCGACCGAGAGCTCTATGTACCGAGGTCGTGGACCGATGACCGGGGACCGCTGCGCCGAAGCCGGGATCGGAGCCGAGACGGGCGGCAAGGTCGAGTTCGCCACCAAACCGAGGCTGGCGCGGCGGATGCTGGAACGGATCATCGCCGAGCACGGCAAACAGGTGGTGGGCCGGTTCACTGCAGACGAGGCCTACGGCGACAACCCCGGCCTACGGATCTGGTTGGACGAGCAAGAAATCGACTACGTCATGGCCGTGTCCTGCGACGCCAGGTTCACCACCCCGACCGGACCCCGTCGAGCCGATGAACTCGCCGGGGCCGCACCGAAACGAGGCTGACAACGCCTGTCCTGTGGCCAGGTCAGCAAAGGACAGCGCCTCTATGACTGGCTTCTCATCGATCCCGGCGCCGACGAGCACCTGCTGCTGGTGCGGCGCTCGATCTCCAAGCCCAGCGAGTTGGCCTACTACATCTGCCACACCAGCACGCCCGTACCGATCGTTGAACTCGTTCGAGTAGCCGGATCCCGTTGGGCGGTCGAGGAAACATTCCAGTTCGCCAAGAACGAGACCGGCCTGGACGACTACCAGGTCCGCAAGTACGACGCCTGGTACCGGCGCATCACCCTGTCCATGCTCGCCGCCGCGTTCCTCGCCGTCACCGCACACCGCGAACGCCTTCGAGACGACCAAAAAGGGGCACCATCAGCAACATCGAACAACTGATCCCCTTATCCTGCAACGAAATCAGACGACTCTGGGCCATTCTGACCCACCCGAACCGGCCCGAAACACACACCGATCACTTGTCAGACTGGCGTCGCCGCCACCAAACCCGCGCCCGACACAGCCACTACCAGCGACAACACACCAAACATCACACCCTGCCGCTGTAGTATTAGCCGCCAGGGCCGCTTGTTGACCGGGGGATGACGTCGGCCCGGTGGTGGGTGGCGCAGTAGGCGTTGATCCAGGTGACGAAGTCGTTGAGCTGCATGGTATCAACTCGTCCCCGGGAAATACATCAGCCCGCAGGCAAGCGGCGGTACTCAGGCTCCACGATCAACCGGTTGGCGCACGCGGTATTCTCTGAACCTGGTCATGGTTTCGATTTGCGGGCGATTTCAAACGAAAGTTCGCGAGCATCGCTGTTCGCTTTCTGACTCACCGCGGGGCGCTGGCGGACGCCCGGGCGGCGAGACGTGTGATAACAATCTCACGGCGGAGCGGTATAGCGACGTTGAGCTTTGGTCGCATATTTGGAAAACTTTGACATGATGAATGAGCAACCGACTGTGCCAATAATTCTGCGTGGACCGTATGCCGATGAGCTGACGGTGGGTCAGACGTTCGACGATGCACCGCCATTGACGCTTACCGACGGGATCCAGGCGACGCACAGAAGTGTCGTCGGTAACCGGTTGCGGCTCAGCCTCGATCACGGCCTCGCGGATGCCGTGATCGGCGAGCCTGGCATGGTTTCACCCGCCCTGGTGTGGGACGTCTCAATCGGACAATCCACGTACGTGACCCAGAACGTGCGGGCGAACCTCTTCTACCGCGGCCTGTTCTTCCGGCGCTTCCCGCAGGTCGGCGTCACGCTGACCACTGTGACTACTGTGGAGGGACTGCGGGAGACCCGCCGTAAGCCGGGGCGCCCGCCGACTGGCCAAGCCGCGCTCCACATCACCACGACTGATCAACATCAACGAGTTGTGCTCGATTACTGGCGCTGCGCGATGATTCCACTCTCCTCCGAGGACGCGTCGATCGATCGAGCGGACGATCTCAACCAGATCGGACGCCAACCCAGGCCGGACCAACTCGCCGCCGGCGTCGAGGCCTGGAACCTTCAGGCGTTCCGGAATCGGGTGCCCGGCCGGCATTTCGACGCCCTCGCCGTCGGGGACTCCTGGCGAATCAGCGGACGGGATCTCGTGTCCAGCGCTCCCGAACTCGCCCGCCTCACGGGCAATCTCGCGAGCGTTCATCACGACGCCGCGGCGGCGGGGGGCCGCCGGTTGGTTTACGGCGGACACACGATCGGCCTCGCCTTTCACCAGGCTACGCGCGCGCTGCCAGCCATGGTGACCGTCGCCGGGTGGGAGGGCTGCGACCACACCGGTCCTGTCCATGAGGGCGACACTCTCGGATCCTTGCTCACCGTCACGGGACTGCACCCGCTGTCGGCGGGCGGTGGGCTCGTTGATCTGCGGTCCGAAGTGGATGCCCGCGATCCCGATGGCAGCACTCGTCCCGTGCTGGACTGGCGCTTCACCGCGGTGCTGGCATGAACAATCCCGCCGCGGACTCGCGCAGCCTGCTCTTCGTCCCCGGCAACCGGCCGGAGCGGTTCGACAAAGCGCGGGGCAGCGGCGCCGACGTCGTGATCTTGGATCTCGAAGATGCGGTGCCGCCGGAGAAGAAACGTGCTGCGCTGGACAACGTCCTGCGCTGGGTCCAAGCCGACAACCCGGCCGTGGTTCGGGTCAACGCGGTCGGCACGGCCACCCACGAACAGGAGATCGCGGCGCTGGCCGGGTGCCGCGTCGCGGTCATGCTGCCGAAAGCTGAATCGACCGCACAGGTCGAGGACGTCCACAACCGCCTCGGACAGCAGCACGCGTTGATCCCGCTGATCGAGACGCCGCTCGGGGTGCGCGATGCCGGCGAGATCGCGGCCGCCCCTGGCGTGATACGACTCGCCCTCGGGACCATCGACCTCGCGGCGGCCCTGGGCGTCGCGCCGACGTCGCACGCCGCGTTCGTATGGAGCCGCGGCGCGCTGGTTGTCGCCTCGGCCGCGGCCGGTCTCCCCGGGCCGATCGACGGCGTGACCACCCAACTGGACGACGAGGCGGTGCTGGACGACGACATCGACGTCGCACGCACGGTGGGGTTCAGCGGGAAACTCTGCGTCCACCCCCGGCAAGTACAGGCCGTCAACCGTGCCTTCTTGCCGTCCGATGTGGACGTCGAGTGGGCACGGCGGGTGGTCGAGGCCGCCGCGGTCGCACCGGGCGGCGTCACCGTCCTCGATGGCGCCATGATCGACGCGCCGGTGGTCACCCTGGCGCAACGGCTCCTGCGCCGGCACGAGCGGTTCTCACCGGCCGACGGCCGATAGCGGGGTTTTCCGTCCGCGTTCCTTCTGCCGCCGCTCGTGGTTGAGAAAGAGGATCACCCACACCACCACGCCGGACACGACGGTGATGACGACGGAGTAGGCCGCCGCGGTGGGTAGGGAACCCGTTTCGAAGAAGCCCAGTAGCGAGATCGGCGCGACCAGGGTCTGCGGCGTGTACACCATGACCGAGACACCGAGGTCGCGGAAGAGGTTGATGAACACGATCCCCCACGCCACGAAGAGCGGCCGTCGGACCAGGGGCGCCGTGATGCGGAGCAGGGTGCCGCCCGGGGTGTCGCCCACCGTCTGAGCTGCCTCGGCCAGCTCCCGGCCGATCTGTCGCAGTCCCGACTCCGCGTACTGGAACGACACCGGCAAGGCGATCACCACGTAACCGACCACCATGATCGCGACCGTGCCGTACAGGGGGAACGGCGGGCCGACGAACGCGTAGAGGATCGCCACGCCGGCCACGATCGGCGGGATGCCGATCGGCAGGATGAACCCGTAGGACAGTGACTTGCCGACCCGGCCCCCGCGCCGCAACGCCACGTAGGCGCCGAGGGAGCCGAGCAGCAGGGCCAGGGACGCGGCGAGCGCCGATATCCAGCCGCTGTTGACGAGCGCCCTGATGTGTTCGGTCGAGTTGAGGATGAGGTCGTACTGGCCGAGCGACAGCGGCTGGGAGAACACGTTCGCCGACCAGAACCCGGAGAACGACAGGTAGACCAACGCGCCGAGTGGCAACACGATCGACAGGCACAGGTACACCACCACGATGCCGGTCAGCACGAACCGCCACCCGCCCAGCCGGATCCGCAGCCGGCGCAGGCCCTTGCCGGTGATGGTGGCGAAGCTGGCTGGGCCGAGCGCGCGCAGGTACAGTGCCATACCGACGATCGTCAGCGCGCCGAGTATGGAGGCCAACGCGGTGGCGATGTCCAGTCGGCCCTCGCCGACCACTGCCTGGTAGATCAACGTGGGGATGACGCGCAGCCCGGTGCCGCCGGCCAGCACCAGTGGGATGGCGAACACCGCGGCCGCGCTGACGCCGCCGATTAGGGTGCCCGCCAGGATCGCCGGGCGGATCACCGGGACCACCACCGTACGAACGGCGGTCATGGTGCTGGCGCCGCTGGCCCGCGCCGCCTCGAAGAGCGAGCCGTCGATCCGGGCGAACGCCGCGAAGGTGGGCCCGTAGATATAGGGCACGATGTACAGCACCATCACCAGGATGATCACTGGCTGGCTGTGCGCGTCGAGCGGCCCGTCGACGCTGTCCATGCCGAACACCGATCGGAGCAGCACGTTGAGCAGCCCCGCCCGTGGAGAGAGCAGGATGAGCCAGCCGATCGCGCCGACCAGTGGCGAGATGGCCAGCGAGATGATCGGCAGGAAGGCGAGCTTGCCCGCCAGCGGGGCGTCGGTGCAGCTGGCGGCCCAGGCCAGCAGCACGGCGAGCGGCACGGCGATCACCAGCACGATCGCGGTCAACCACAGCGTGCCCCACAGCGCGCTCAGCGTCGCGTCGTTGGTGAAGGCCTCCACGAACGGGCCGAAGAGCCGGGCGGGCTGCGCCGGGCGGTCCTCGGGCACGATCGTCCGCCATAACAGCAGACCGATCGGGTAACCGATGAGCACGGCCAGCAGCGCGACGACGGCGAGGGTGGGCAACCTCCGCGAGACGGCCGCGAGCCGGTTCACGCCTCGCTCCCCGAGCTGTCGCCGGCCGGATAGACGTAGGTACGTCCCGCCACCACCTCGACCGTCGTGTCGCGGTCGACCTCCGGGAACGGCGGCGCCATCCGCACTCGCCAGCGCGTGCCGCCCCGGAGCACGACGACGTACTCACGTCGGTTGCCCAGCGTCAACACGTCGAGCACGCGGCCGGCGAGCCCCGCTCCGGAGCCCGGGCGGACGGACACCTCGTCGGCACGGGCCAGCAACACCGCCTCTCCCCCGACCGTCAGCGCCCCGTGCACGGCGCCGGTCGCGTCGAGCTGACCGGCCTCCGTGGCGAGCGTCCACCGGCCCGCCGCCTGGGTGGCGGTGCCGCGCAGCGTGTTCGTCGCGCCGAGGAACGACGCGACCGCCGCGCTCTCGGGGGCGTCGTAGAGCTGGGCCGCGGTGCCGTACTGCAACAGGTCACCGTGGGAGAGCAGCGCCGTGCGGTCGCTGACGGTGAACGCCTCCTGCTGGTCGTGGGTCACGTAGACGCCGGTGAACTTCAGCTCCTTCTGGATCCGGCGCAGCTCGTAGCGCAGCTGTTCACGCAGGGTCGCGTCGAGGTTGGACAGCGGCTCGTCGAACAGCACCACCGGTGGCTCGTAGATCAGCGCCCTGGCCAGTGCGACCCGCTGTTGCTGCCCGCCGCTGAGCTGGTGCGGGTACCGCTTGGCCACGGGGCCACACGAGACCAGTTCCAGATACCGCTCGGCGAGCTCGACGCGCTGCTTCTCCCGGACACCGCGCCGCCGCAGCGGATAGACGACGTTCTCCTCGACGGTCAGGTGCGGCCACAGCGCGTAGCTCTGGAACACCACGCCGACGTTGCGCTTGTTGGTCGGGACGTCGATCCGCCGGTCGCTGGAGTACACGACCTGCGAGCCGATCGATATCTCCCCGGAGTCCGGCGGCTCCAGCCCGGCAAGGCAGCGCAGCAGCGTCGACTTCCCCGATCCGCTGGGCCCGACCAGGGCGACCATCTCCCCCCGCTCGACCGAGAACGTCATGTCATTCACCGCGACCGTCTCGGCCGCAGACTTTCCCGTCGCACGGAAGGTCTTGTTGAGTCCGGTGACCTCGATCATCGTCAGTACAACCTGCGGAACAGATCCACCACAGTGGACAGTTCCTTGGTCGCCTCCACCACGGTGACGTCGGACACCACGTCCGGGTCGGGGGCGGGCAGCGTTCCGTCCAGCTCACCCAGCGGTGACGTGGCTCGGTCATCGCCGTTGTGTGCCGTCTGTCCCTCCCGCGACATCATGAAGGCGGCGAAGAGCTTGGCCGCGTTCGGATGCGGCGAGTTCGCCATCGTCGCGAGGTAGGTGTTCGCCGTGGACACGACGTCGAGGTACGCGAACTCGATGGGGGCGGTCGGCGCGGTCGACTTGATGATGTTCGGATCGGTGGGGAAGCTCGTGAACCCGATGGCGGCGTCGCCGGCCGCGACCGACTGGTTGACGATGGCCAGCGTCTCCACCCTCGGACTCTGCGCCTTGAGCTTGTCGAAGTAGTCCTCGCCGTACCGCTTGTCCTTCAGGAGCGCGAAGTAGTTCTGACTGTACGCACCGGAAGTCGACGGATCCCCGATGACGACCATGTCCTTAAACTTCGGGTTGAGCAGGTCATTCCAGGTCTTCGGCACGTCACCGCCGGACACCAGATCGGTGTTGTAGACGATGCCCTGGCCGACGATCTGCATCACGGCGTAGTACCTCTCCCGCGTGGGATAGTCCACCTCGGGTATGGGCTCGAGCGCGCCGCCCGCAGCCCACCGGTCCAGCGCGGCGACGTCCGGCGAGAACACCACGTCCACCGCCACCCGGCCGGCGTTGACCTCAGCGTCCACACGGGATGTCAGCGGCGCGCCCGCGATGCGCGTGAACGAGACGTTGATCCCGTAGGCCGCCCGAAAGGCGTCGGCGTCCGCCTTCATCGCCTCGTCCCGGGGAGAGCCGTACAGAACCAGCTGCCCTTCCTCCTGGGCCTGCTGGATCAGCTTGTCGTCGGTTCCCGGGAGCGCCGAGGCAAGGGCACCGCCGCCGCCTGGAATCGGCGTGTTACCCGAGCTCCCGCACGCCGCCGACAGCATCGCGACCACGGTCGCCAGGATGAGTGTTCTTCCAGCATTCGAAACCATCAGTCGTCGTCGCACTGCTGGCTCCTCTCGATGTGCTACTTCGCAACAGCTACGTGCCGTGCGGGCGGACCAGGACTCGTGCCGGGGCGCCGTCACCGTCGCGCACCGGAATGGGTAAGGCCATCACCGCACAGCGAAAATCGGACGCGCGGTCCAGCCGAAGGTTCTCGACGATCGGTATGCCGGCCCCCAGCAGCACGCGGTGCACCGGGTAGTCGAAGGACGCGGCCCGCCCCTGATACGGCGGCGCGTCCGGCGACACGGTGTCGATGCCCAGCAAGGAGATCCCCAGACTCACCAGGTACTCCGCCGCCTCCCCGGTGAGATACGGCGAGTCCCAGTAGGACGGCCGGCCGTAGTGCTCCGACCAGCCGGTGCGGATCAGCACGCGGTCCCCCGGCCTGATGAGGTGCGCGTGCCGGCGGAGGTCGTCGCCGGTCACCGGCGTCAGCGACGCGCCGTCGAAGCCGATGACCACCCCGTCACCGCACAGCACGTTCAACGGCACGTCGGCGATCGCCTGCCCGTCGGGAAAGAAGTGCAGCGGCGCGTCGACGTGCGTGCCGTGATGACTCAACAAGCACAGCTGCTGCATGCTCATCCCGTGGTCCACGAAGGTCCGCACGCCGCGCAGCGAGAACTCCGGCACGCCGGCCGGTTGCGGCATCAGCGTGTCGACCACCTGTGTACAGTCGATCCAGCTCAAAAGATCACCTCCGCGCTTTCGAACCTGGCCAACTCCTCGTCCGTGACGCCGAGCAGGCCCACGAAGACCTCACGGTTGTGCTCACCAAGACAGGGCGCCGGCGCGCCGGTAGCCATCGGCATGCGGTCGAACCGCCACACGGGTCCGTACAAGGAGATCGTGCCCAACTCCGCATGTCGCGTGTCGACGAACGCATTCCTGGCCGTCAGGATCGGGTCGACCACGAGGTCGTGCACCGTGCTGACCAAGCCACACGCAACGCCGAGCCGCGACAGCTCCGCCACGACGTGCTCTGTCTGCCGCCCGCCGACCCAGTTACGCAACGCGCGCATGACCTCGTCTCCGGCGGTGTCGGTGGGTAGGCCGAGCAGGTCGCGCACCCGAGCCAACGAGTCTGGTTCGGTGATCGAGACGGCGACCCACCGATCGGGCAGCGTTGTCTCGAAGCAGTCGGTGAGCTCGCCGAACGGCCCACGGTTGCCTTGTGGACGGACGTCCTGTCCGTCGGCCGCGTAGGACAGCAACGCCTCGAACTGACCCACGACGGCGCATTCGTACTCGGAGACGTCGGCCCACACGGCTTCGGTACGGCGCTCATCGAGCAGTGCGGCCAGGATCTGCACCGCGCCCATCATCGCCCCGCCGATGTCGGCCGCCCAGCCGTTGACCGCGCGCGGGATGCCGTCGCCGTATTCGGCGACCGCCATCATGCCGCTTGCCGCGTCCATCATCGGGCCGTAGCCGACATGTGCGCGCTTCGCACCCGACTGCCCGTATGCCGACAACGACGCGAGCACGATGCCGGGCCGTACCGAACGGAGCACGTCGAAGCCCAGACCGATCCGCTCCAGTGTCCCCGGCGAGAAGTTCTCGATCACCGCGTCGGCGGTCGCCACCAGCCGGCGCGCCAACTTGACGCCCTCGGCCGTCGCCAGGTTGATGGTGCACGACCGGACGCCGCGGTTCTGGCTGTTCCAGACACCACTGCGGTTGATGCCCTTGACCCCGCCCGCGTATGGGCCACCCGTCCGGTGGACGTCGATACGCTTGTGGCTTTCCACCCGGATGACGTCCGCGCCCAGATCGGCCAGGAGCTGACCACACAGCGGCCCGGCCCAGACGTGGGTGAACGCCACGATCCGGTAACCCGCGAGCGGCGGCCGGTGCTTGCCGTCCGCTGGTGGCCGGGGCGGGCGGGACGGCTCTCGGGACGCGGGGTCGCCGCCTTCGCCGACCCAGGTGATCGGGATCCTCGGCATGGCAACCGGTTCCCGGTCGACTACCGGCACCTTGGTGAAGAACGATCGCGCCCACAGGCTGTCATCGGCGAGCAGGTCGGGCATGCGGGCGACCGGTGCGATCGGGACGTGCGCCTGCTGTCCCTTCGCCACGGCCTCGGCGACGGTGAGCGGCGCGAACCACGGATCAAGCGCGGCCGCGAGCCGCTCCGGCTGTGTGAACCTGTCGACGGCGGTGGCCATCTGCGGGTCGGCGCCCAGATCGGGCCTGTCGAGGAGCTGGCAGAGCCGCTGCCACTGCCCCTCCTCGACCACGTGCAGGAAGACGAACCCGTCCCGGCATTGGTAAATCCCGGCCGGTGCGACCTTCCAGATCCGCTCCCCTCGGGTGGCGACCTCGCCGTCATACAACCATGCCGTGATCTCGCGGCGTACCAACGGCAACGCGCTGTGCACCGTGCTGATGTCGACGCTGTCCCCGAGCCCGCTCACGCGGCGCCCGATGAGTCCCGAGAGGCAGGCCACGACCCCCTGCATCGCGGCGAGCATCTCCAGCATGCGGGAGAACGGCTTGAGCGGGGGCAACTCGCCGGTCGGGAACCCCGGCAGCGCCCGTGGCGTAATGTATCCGAGGCCGGAGCGGTGGAACGCCACGAAGTCGTCACCCACGTCCGTCGTGACCTCGACCCCGAGCGGGGTGATGGTCACCACGACGGCACTCGGCGCGACGGCGAGGACCTCCGCCGGAACGAACTCGACGAGCTCGGCACCGGGCGCGCCCTGCACGATGACGTCGACGTCGGCGAGGAGCTCGTCGCGGCGCGCCCGGTCGCCCCGCTCGAGCTGTACCACCGCCTTGTCCGCGTGCAGGAACTGGAACGGCAGGCTGACGGCCGCGTCACCCGACCCGATCGTCGGGCGCAGCCTACGGAGCGGATCGGGCGCGTCCGGCCGAACGATCCGGGTCACCCGCATACCCAGCGCGGCGAGCACCTTCGCGCACAGTGCCGCGCCTATCGAGTTGTGCGAGGCGTCCAGCACTCGATACGAGCCAAGGTCCACGGCGTCCGCCCGGTCAGTCCCGCATCACGGCGCTGGCAGTGGCGACCATGATCTTCGTGCCGTCGCGGCGCTCGACCCACGCTTCGCAGGCGACCCGCAGCCGGTCCGCGCCGGACTCCAGGGACAGCCCGGTCACCCGGCCCTTGGCAGTGGTGAAGTCGTGCTCCAGCAGCGGCTTGATCATCTTTGCCTTGATCCGGCCGCCGGCCACCCAGCCCGCGCCGAAGGCCATCATCATGCTGCGGTGGATCTGCGCGATCGGTTGCGGCGCCGAGCCCACGACCTCGGCCAGCCCCTCCCGGCGGGCCGCGTCGTGGTCGGAGTGGATGTTCTGCTCGGGCCACTCCTCCTCGACGATTCGCCCCGATCCGTACACCTGCACGTGCCGGTTCGTGAACAGTTCGATGTTCCACTGCCGGGAGATCTCCGGCAGGCTGGCTCCTAGCCGCACTGATTCCTTGGTGTACAACGCCATGCCGCCGCGTCCTCTTCTCTGGTTGGTGTGTCCGGCTAGTTGGTGACGATGCCGCTGTCGATCCCCTCGGCGTTCTTCGGGACCGAGCGAGTGAGGTAGTCGAGGACGTGCGTGCGCCTCGTGGTGAAGACGATCTCGCCCTTCTCGTCGCGTCCCTCGGCCTCGTAGATGACGTACTCGCGGTCCCGCTTGATGAACTTGTCGGCCACGCGTCCGGAGATCGTCAGCCGCTCGCCGAAGAAGAACGGGCGACGGAACTCCGACTCGAACTCGATGAACAGGCCGCGTACGTTGTAGCTGCGGGTGAAGAGCAGCCGAACCGGCGGGTACGTGGCCAACGGCGGGACGATCGCACCACCGAAGGGCGATGAGTCCACATACCACTCGTGGTAGTCGGCATCGTTGTCGAGCAGCCCGGCGACGTTCTCCGGCTGCACCGACCATTCGAGACTGCCTAGCTCGGCACCGACCTCGATGTCCTCGAACCGTGTGCGCCGGCCCGAACCATCACGATCGACTCGACCCTGTGGTTGTACCACCATGCCTCCTCTTCGGTTCCACTGCGGATGTGATGATTCATCACTGGAATCGGGGATCCACGAGTGTCCACTTGATACCAAGACTAGCTCATCTGCCGAGCGCTCGCTAGGTAGATTTTGACAAATTTCTGTAACTCTGCATGAATTGATCAAGGAAACCGTGCGCTATTCACGAGGAATGGCCGTGACCGCGCCCCGAGGCGAATGCGTTCCGAAATACGCAGACGGCTACTTCCGTCGTCTGGGCCGGGCCGTCATCGCCGCTCCGTCAGGCATCGGAGTTCCTGGCGTCTGGACGCCCGCCATGATGAAACTGAGCAGGAACTCGATCACATCATCGAGGCTGGACGCGCCGTCCGGGTGATACCAGAGTATTGTCCAGTTCAGGGTGTTGAAAATTGCCAGAGAGAGGTTCGTCGTCGTAAGGTCGCGCCGAATCAGCTCCTTCTCCTGCAAATTCTGTAAGATCTGGCGAGCGACCCGCACATAGGATTTCCGAAGCTCGAGCACCTCCCGACGCCGATCCTCCGGCAGGAACCGAAGCTCCAGCAACATCGTCGCGTGCCGGTCATGGTCCATCAGCACCACCCGGAGGTGGGTGGTGACGAAGGCACGAAGCTCGTCAAGGGGATCGGTCGCCTCGGCCACCTTGGCGCGCACCTCGGCGTCGATGCGCTGGATGCTGTCCACGCAGATGTCGTAGAGCAGATCTTCCTTGCTGCGCATGTGATAGTAGAGCGACGCGGACTTCACCCCGAGAGCCGCCGCGAGCTCACGAGTCGTGGTCGCCGCGTATCCCTTCTCCCGGAACAAGTGCGCGGCGACGGTCAACAGGCGATCAGCCGTGTTCGCGTTGTCCGGCCCAGCTCCGTTACTCACCATCTACGACACCTTCACCCGGTTTCACGCACGTGCGCCGGTCGACACAACCTACTCGATCTCCCGGTTGAGCCGGCGCCTGGACCGAACGTCGCACTACGCATCGACCGCTCGCCGCATCAGCAGGCTGCGCTGTCCTTCGAGGACAAGGGTGTCGTTGCCGACGTAGGCGCGATCGCGAACCATGGCCACTCCCCGGTCCGGCTTGCTGGTCTCCCTTTTCTCCAGCACCTCACACGTGGCGTGGAGCGTGTCGCCGGCCCGCACGGGACCGACGTAACGGATGGACTCCTGTGCGAGCACCCCGAGCAACGTGCCGTGCGTCCACCCCGTCGCCGCGATCAACCCCATGACCATGCTCAGGGTGAACGTCCCCGCCGCGACGGCCCCGCCGCTCGCACGCATGAACTCCTCGTCCGTGTGCGTCGGACTGGTAATCCACATCATGTTGTTGAAGACGACCAGATCCGTCTCGGTGACCGTCCGGCCGATCGACTCGAAGACCTGCCCCACGGTCAGATCGTCATAACCCACAGCTTCCATCTCAGATCACGCTCTCCTCTCGCAGCCGGCCGAGCTCGGCCTGGTCGAGACCGAGGACCTCGCCGAGGAAGTCCACCGTGTGCTGACCCAGCAACGACGGCGGTTCGGCGGGCACCGCATCGCTCTCGAGGAACTTCACCGGGTTCCCGACCAACCTGACCTGGCCCGCGATCGGATGGTTCACGTCCACGAGCATCCGCCGGCTGACCAGGGCCGGGTCCTCGAACACCGCACGCGCGTCGCGTACGGCGGCCGCCGGCACCCCGTGCTCGATGAGCACGTCGACGGCTTCCTGGGTGGTCCGGGTCCTGGTCCACGCCTCGATGTGCGGACGGAGCCGGTCGTGGTTGCGGGCCCGGTCGCGGCCGGTCTCGAACCCCGGTGCGGCCACCAGGTCCGGCCGCTCGATGGCGGCACAGAACTTGCGCCAGATGTCCTCGATCGCCGCGGCGAGAGTGAGGTGCCCGTCCTTGGTTAGGTAGACCGCCATCGGCCCCACCTGGGTCTCGTTGTTCCGCGACAGGACCTCGCCGGAGAGCGAGTAGTGCGTCAGCGCCCGCTCGTTGAGCGCCACCGCGGCGTCGAACATCGCCACGTCCAGGTGTTGGCCCTCACCGGTCGTCTCGGCGTCGCGAACCGCGGCGGCGATCCCGAACGCCGCCAGGCTCCCGGCGAAGATGTCACCGACCGGGAAGCCGAGCACGGCCGGATTCGTCGCCGCGCCGCCCGCCAGGTCCATCAGCCCGCTGAACGCCTCGATCGCGACCGCCATCGCCGGATGGTGCGCGTAGGGCGTCGGGTAGTCAGCCGCATCGCCATAGCCGCTCAGGGCCGCGTAGACGATCTTCGGGTTGGCGTTGCGCAGCACCTCGTAACCGAGACCCAGCCGGCTCATCACCCCGGGTGCGAAGTTCTCCACCACCACGTCGCTGCGCGCCACCAGGCGCAGGAATAGGTGCTTGCCCTCCGGCGACTTCAGGTCGAGCGTCACGCTCTTCTTGTTCCGGTTCAGCCGCATGAAGTAGGCGCTGGTCGACTCGTCGCCCGCACCCTGGAGGAACGGGCCCTGGCGCCTGCTCGTCTCGCCGCGCCCGGGCGGCTCGATCTTCACCACGTCCGCGCCGGCGTCGGCCAGCAGCAGGGTGCAGAACGGGCCCGCGACGATGTGCGTGAGGTCCAGGACGCGCACCCCGTGCAACGAGGCACGGGGCCGCCTGCTCCTCCGTGCGGAGCTACTTGACGAAGGCATTGGACACGTACTCCACGACGCGATCGGCCATCTTCTCGAGCAGCGGATCCGCCTGCTCGGCGGTCGCCGCGGCCGCGTCGCCGAACCATCCGCTCTCCGACACGCTCTCCCAGTCCAGCATGGGCCGGTAGATGTCGCGTGCCGAGAACTCCCGCTCCCGGCGTAGCGCCTCGGCCAGGTCGGTACCCCCGGTGGCCAGCTCCATCTTGACCAGCTCCGGCGCCTCGCGCAACACCACGGCGGTCTCGACGTGGCCGGCGTGACCGAGATCCATCTCGCCGCCCGCCGCCTTGAACGCCAGCCCCTGGAAGTACGCCACGACAACCGAGACACCACCGGTCCGCACCAGTTGCGAAGCCGCGACGTCCACGGCCGACCGGTTGCCGCCGTGGCCGTTGACGATCAGGATGTTCTTCACCCCGTGCGTCTGCAGGCTCTCGGCGATCTCGCAGATCGTGGACGTCATCGTGGCCGGCGAGATGCTCAGCGTTCCCGGCCAGTTCAGGTGGTAGTCGGAGCAACCAACCGGAATGGGCGGGGCGAGGACGCAGTCCAGTCGCTCGGCGACCTTTCGTGCGAGCGCCCAACCCCCGATCGTGTCCGTGCTCAACGGGAGATGCGGACCGTGCTGTTCCGTGGCGCCACATGTGATGACACCAAGCGGACTTCGACCCAACGCCTCGCCGGCCTCGACGGTCGTTACCTGGTGGAGAATCATGGAGCTACCCCGTTTCGAGTTATCGTTCTTCGTCGGCGTCCGTGCCGAGCGAGCTTCGCTTGCGAACCAATATCTTCCTGAGTCCGATGTAGACGGTTTCGCCACGTTGGTTCGTCGTATTGTCCCGCAGAGACACGACGCCCCGCTTGCCGTCCGAGGTCTCTCGCCGGGCGACGACCTCGACGGACGCGTACAACGTGTCGCCGGGACGTACCGGGAGAAGGAACTTGAGGTTCTCGTACTCCAGCACGCCAAGCACGCTGCCGGTCAGGTAGCCGGTCCCGCTGAGCAGACCCAGGCTGACCGTGAGGATGAACGGCGCGGGTGCGACCATCCCGTCGAACATCGAGTCGCGCACGTGTTCCGGATCGGAATGGATCGGGTTCATGATCTTCATGATGTTGTTGAACATCACGACGTCCGGCTCGGTCACGGTTCGTCCCATGGACTCGACGGTGAACCCCACGACCAGGTCCTCGTAGTACTTGGCTTCCATTGTCGTCATCTCCAGGGCTTCAGACGCCGGTCGGTTCCCGGCGACGCTGCGCCGCGCGTACTCGCCCGCCGGGGTTTCGCCAGCGCAAGGCGTGCCGTTCGAGGAGCATCGTCAAGAACGTCAGAGTCAACGATACGAGCGCAAGCAGGAACAACGCGGCGAAGGATCCCGAGGGGTTGAGCACCGAGGAGTGGTAGGCGAGCAGGTAGCCCAGCCCGTTGCTGCCGGCGACGAACTCCCCGATCACCGCGGCGGAGACGCCGTAGGCGCTGGTGAGACGCAGGCTCGCGATGATCCACGGCACGAGCGAGGGAAGCAGCACCTTCATCGCGATGTCCCACCGGGACGCACCGAGCAGTGTCGCCAGCACGATGTGCTCACGCTCGACGCTCTTCACCCCCGCGTGGACGTTGATCACCACGATGAAGAACAGGACCGAGAAGACAAGCGCGATCTTCGACGTCTGGCCCAAGCCGAACCACAACACGAACAGCGGCGCGAGCCCGATCCGCGGGATCGCGTTCATCACGTCGATGTAGGGCCGAGTGGCGTTGTCCAGGAACCGTGACTGTGCCAGGACGAGCCCCACGGGGATACCGATGCCGAACGCGAGGGCGGCGCCGACGAACACCTCGTACAGGGTGGTGCCGATGTTGTCACTGATCGTCCCGTCCCCGAGCCAGGTACCCACCGTGCTCAGCACGGCCCACGGCGTCGGCACGAAGTTCGGTTGGAGGTTGGCCGCCAGTAGCCAGATCCCCAGCAGGATCACGAACATCAGGGTTCGACCGACGACCGTCGACATCCGCTCCCGGAGCACGGCCACACGGTTCGCATTGGACGGCTGTGCACTCATGTCGTCGTTCCACGGTCACTGGCGAACTCACCGCGCAGGTCGGTCCACAGCTGGGAGTAGAGCGACGTGAAGGCACTGTCGTTCTGCAGGTCGATCACGCTTCTCGGCCTGGGCAGGTCGATCTCGTAGACGGCCTTGATCTCACCCGGCCGGGCCGTCATCACCACGACCCGGTCGGAGAGGGTGATCGCCTCGCCGAGGTCGTGCGTCACCAGGATGGCCGTCTTGCGGGACTTTTCCCAGATGCTGATGAACTCGTCCTGGATCAGGGTTCGCGTGTGCGCGTCGAGCGCGGCGAACGGCTCGTCCATCAACCACAGGTCCGCCTCGACGGCGAGCGTTCTGGCCAACGCGACACGCTGCCGCATGCCTTGGGAGAGCTGGCTCGGGTAGTGCCGCTCGAACCCCGCGAGACCGACGGACGCGAGAATCTCCTTCGCCCGCCCCGGCATGGGCTTGTTTCGCCGCATCTGCATCGCGAGGTTGACGTTGTCGATGGCTGTTCGCCACGGAAACAGCCCGTCCCTGGCGAACATGTAGCTGACCTTTCCGGCCTGCGGACCGGCAACGGGCTCACCGCCGAGCAGAACGGACCCGCTGTCCGGGATGATCAGTCCGGCGATCATGTTCATGATCGTCGTCTTGCCGCATCCGCTCGGACCGATGATGCTGATGAACTCGGCGCCCCTCACCTTGAGATCGACGTTGTTCAGCGTCGCGACCGCGCTGCCGTCCGCTGCCGGAAAGCTGTGGTTGACACCGGCGAGCTCCGCGCGTACCTGACGATCCCCTAGCTCGCCGCGCATCCAGCCGCCTCCTGAGCCTTGGTGTAGATCGTCGACGAGGCATCGGCCTGCTTCTTGACGACGCCCTCGGTGATCAGCACCTCCGCGATGTTGCCGAGATCCTTGCTGGCGAAGCAGATGGTCTTCGTGGTCGCGCCCAGCTCGGCCAAGATCTGGTCGATCTCGGAGGGAGTGAGCGTGCTGTAGACGCGCTTCTTCACGATGTCGGCGAACTCGGCCTTGTTGGCGGAGTCGTGGATGTACTCCTGCGCCTGCCTCAACGACTCGACCAGCTTGTCCAGCACCTCGGGCTTGGCGTCGATGAACGACTTTGCCGCTACGCCGGTGATGAACGGCTGGTTCATGGCCTCGGGCCCCTCGCCCTTGGCGAGGTCGACCAGCACGTGGCCGGACCCCTTGGTGACGAGCTGCGCGGTGATGGGCTGCAGCGACATGATCCCGTCGACGCGCCCGCCCTGCATAGCCGCGAGCATGGCGCTGGCGTTCCCGGTCGGCACGATGGTGACGTCGGAGTCGGGGTTGAGCCCCGCCTCACGCAACACGTAGCGGAGGTTCAGGTCGACAGCACCACCACGGACCGTGACACCGAGAGTCTTCCCCGTCAGCTGCCGCAACACGTCGGGGTATTCCGTGTCGCCGGACTTTGGCTCGTCCCTGACCACCACGGCCTGGAGGACCTTGTCGATGAGCGTCATGAAGATGCGTAGGTCGTGTCCCTGCTCGTTTGCGATCAACGCCTGGCCCGGCGAGGGAAACGCGACGTCGACGTCGCCGGTGAGCAGCGGCTGAATCGCGGTCGCGTTGGTCACGATCTGCACGTCCAGGCCGTTCTCGCGGAAGATGCCGGCGTCCTGGGCGACGTAGATCGGCACGTGGCTGTTGGACCCTGGGTTGACCAGGATTCGAACCGTGTCCGGCGAGCCCTGCTCCCCCGCCTGGCCGCCGGAGTCATCACCGCCACCGGCGCAGCCAGTCACCGTGGCCAGCAGGACAACCGCCAGCGTAGCGAGCATTCTCCGCGATCGCGCGCGCGACGAAACCGCCCGGGATAGAAACATAATCCACACCTTTTCTAAGGGGTCATTGATTGGATGCAGGTGGATTGATTGCACCAGCGGCGACCATGGATTTCAGTTCTTCTTCGCCGTATCCCAACTCGGCGAGCACGTGGTGACTGTGCTGGCCAGGTGTCGGGGCCGGTTCGGCGAGTGGTATCGGGGTGTCCGAGAAACTCGCCGGATAACGGACGTTACGCACCGTTCCCTCGGTGGGATGCTCGGTGAGGTAAAAGAAATCGGTCGCCCGTAGGTGCTTGTCGTTCAACAGATCGTCCGGCGTGTTCACCGGCATGGCGGGGATGTCGGCATCTTCGAACGCACTCAACCAGTCCGCCGTGGACCTGCCGCGCAGTGCCTCGCCCACAATCGAATACAGCTCGTCGATGTTGTCGGTACGGGTGCCGATCGTGAGAAACCGCGGGTCGGAAATCAGTTCCGCGCGACTGATCATCCGGAAGAACCGGTCCCACTGCTCGTCGGTGTACATCAACGCGCAGATATAGCCGTCAGCGGTGGGATGCGGCCGCCGGAACGGCGACACCTGCCGCGAGTAGATGGTGGGCCCCAGAGGCGGCTCGAACGTCTTCCCGTAGAGGTGCTCGCTCATGACGTAGGCCGTCATGGACTCGAACATGGGCACCTCGAGCTCCTGGCCCCGGCCGGTACGCTCCCGGTACAGCAGGGCCGCGAGCACGCTCGACAGCGCCACCATCGCCGGAGTCTTGTCGGCGATCGCGCTCACCACATACCGTGGCGGCTCGCCGTTCCTGGACTGGATCGCGGCAAGGCCACTGGCACCCTGGATGGTGTCGTCGTAGGCGGCCTTGTCGCGATATGGCCCGGCGCTGTGGAAACCGTGGATGGTGCAGTACACGATCCGCTCGTTGACCGCGGCGATCGCGCCGTAGGTCAGCCCGAGCCGTTCGATGGCCGGCCGGCGCATGTTGTGGATGAACACGTCGGCCGTCTCGACCAGCCGCGACAACGCCTCCCGCGCCGCGGGCTTCTTGAGGTCGAGCACCACGCTGCGCTTGTTCCTGTTGAGACTCAGGAACTGCGAACCCATGCCCGGATTCCGCCGTGGGCCAATGTCACGCATCGTGTCACCGGCCGGCGACTCGACCTTGATGACGTCGGCTCCCATGTCGGCGAGCGCGAGCGTGCAGTAGGGACCCACGACGACGGACGTGAGGTCGACAACTCGCAGCCCTGTCAACGGACCTCGTTCGGTCCGCTCGGAACCACGCGCTGCGATCATGACACACCGGTCCGTTCGTCTGGCAACAGTGGGGGTGCCTATCTCGAGTGCCCAACCGAGCGCTCGATAGATAGCTTAGGGTAGCGTCGGCGCCAGCGTCAACGGGTACGTTGTAAGTCCACTTAGGGCGGGGGGCGGCGGCGCCTCGCGACGGCAGCGGCCGCGAACGGGAGCGCGGCCAGAATGACGAGGATCCTCAGGATCTGCGCGGCCGAAACGAACGTCGCGTTTCCGGACGTGTCGCCGACAGTGGCCAGGATGACCGGCAGTCCTCCCGGAGACGTCGCCAGATAGCAGTCGAGCAGCGACTCCCCGGTCACGTTCCACAGCAGTAACGCGAGAAGTCCGCAGCCGACGATCAACAGCACCATCACGACAACGAGAAGGGGAAGCAAACGCCCCAGGCTCCCGATGGTCTGGCGAGTGAAGCGTTCGCCAGCCTGCACGCCGACCTTGAGCAATGCGATGTCGTACAGGAAGCTCGGCACGACCGCGTCCGCGAAGAGCGGGACCGCGCTGAGCGCGATCCCACAGAGCAAGCCTCCCAGCAGCTCCGGCGAGGGGAGCCGCAGTACGTTACCAACGAGGATTCCCACAATGATGGCACTCGTCGCGTAGAAGACACCGCGCACATCTCTGGCGAGCCTCCCACTTTCCGGACGGGGAACCTAATAAGGTTCCGCCGGAAACGGAGGATGATCAGTGCCGGAAAGGCCTCGGAGGTTCTCTCCCGAGTTTCGGGATGAGGCTGTCAAGATGGTGGTTGAGGGTTCGCGGCCAGTCGCTCAGGTGGCTCGGGAACTCGGTATCAACGCGGGGACTCTGGGGAACTGGGTAGCGCAGTATCGGAAGGCGCATCCGGTGGAGGAGGAGCCGTCGCGGGTGAGCGAGCGGGCGCGGCTGCGTGAACTGGAGCGCGAGAATCAGGAACTCAAGATGCGCAATGAGTTCTTGGGAAAAGCTGCGGCCTTCTTCGCCCAGGAGTATCGGTGAGCGTCAAGTTCGCGTTCGTCGACGGCGAGAAGGACAACTACCCGGTTGTCAAGATGTGCGAATGGCTGGATGTGTCCACGTCGGGCTACTACGAGTGGAAAGACCGGCCACCGTCGCCGGCGGCGCAGCGGCGCGAGCGGCTCGCCACGTTGATCACGGCGATCTTCCGGGCCAACCATGGCACCTACGGCTACCGGCGCATCCACGCGGTGCTCCTGCGCTCGGGCGAGCACGCCTCAGACGAGCTCGTCCGGCAGCTGATGCGTGAGCTGGGCCTGGTGTCCTGCCAGCCACGACCCTGGCGGCCGACCACCACCGAGGCCGAGCAGGCGCACCGCATCCCGGACCTGGCCGGCCGGAACTTCACCGCCGAACAGCCGGGCACCAAACTGGTCGGCCACATCACCTACATCGGCACCGGCGAAGGATGGGTATACCTGTCCACGGTCATCGACTGCTACTCGAAAATGGTCGTCGGCTGGGCCATGGCCGATCACTACAGGACCTCCCTCATCTGTACTGCGATCGATTCCGCGGCCGGTACCAGCGATATCCAGTCAGGATGCATCTTCCACTCCGACCGAGGCTCGAACTACACGTCTTACGAGTTCGCCACCAAACTCGCCGACATGAACATGCGACAATCGGTCGGCAGGACCGGGATCTGCTGGGACAACGCAATGGCCGAATCCTTCTTCGGCGCACTGAAGAACGAATGGACCAACCGCATGACATTCACCACACGAGCGCAGGCTCGACAGGAGATTGTCAAATACATCGAGGGCTTCTACAATCGGCAACGTCTCCACGCAGGGCTCGACTACAAGACCCCACTAGAGGTCCACAACGAGTACCTGAACCGACAGCTCGCAGCACGAATTAACAGTAAGAAAGCTGTCCGGAAATTCGGGGCGCCTCAGATCGTGGGACCATTGGCAGGTCGTCATGGGCGTAGGCGACCTTTGGAAAGACCTGCCAGAGGAAGTCTTCAGTGGTCCGGCGTAAGCAGAAGCGATAAGTGAGCTTGTTGCACGCAGAGTACCCGGCACTCGGTAATGATTACGGTGACCGCGGCGGGGTACCCGACTGGATCCACATCTTCTTTGCAGCTCACGCATTCAGCAGCTCCAATCACACCAGTCCGTCGCCGTGCCGTCGAAGGCTTGCACCAGGCTGGTTTACATGGTGGGGAACGCTGTGCCCAGCGGTCGATAGAACCCAACACCGACATAGCAAGGCACGGACTCCATGGGTATCCGCCGGCTTTGCAGTACATGCCGGTGAGGAAGTTCCAGGCGGACGCGTGCCGACGGGGTCCTGTCGCGGCCGTCGGGTGTCGACGCGCGCAGGTGCACACGTCGGCGACGGGCTGTCTGACGCCGAACCGCCGCGCAGTCAATGTCTCCACATCGACAATCGCCGGATGCGCCGGCCTCCGCGACCGAATGATCGGTCCGGAGTGGACAGACGAATCCGAACCACAGGCCCCGCCGCCACGTTGTCGGGGTCCAGCAAGGTCTCATGCTTGGTCCACTGGCCGGTCGTAGTCCGACAGCCGTCGCCGCGTTGACCGGACGCCGAGGAGGAGAAATGGAGTGCCGCGAGTTCATCAAGAAACTCGTCGTGTCGCCGAGACACACGGTCCCTGAGACACTGACCTACGAAGACCTGGTGACCAGGGCGATCTCGCGCGCGGACCTGCGGGAAGACGTGCGGGGATCAACGCGAGTCTCGAGATCATCCGGCGGACTCGGGGTGGCGCCGACCGAGGAGGTCACCGAAGATTTCTACTTCGTCGACCTGGTCTGGCACGAGGCCGAATTCCGGGACGGGGGACTCATACACCTACGCCGTGTACAACACGAACGACCGGTATCTCGGATGCTGCTACCTCTATCCGATGGGCCGGCGCACCCAGCTGACCGAGGAACTGCTGAAGCACGACGTGGACGTCAGCTGGTGGGTCACGCCGACCGCCTACGAGGAGGGCTACTACACGAAACTGTTCCGCGCCCTGGGCCACTGGCTCGCCGAGGAGCTCTCGTTCAACGAACCGTACTACTCCAACCGAAAGATACCCGCCGACTGACCAAGTCCCACGAGCACGCCACGGCCCTTCGCGCATGCCCTCGGCATTTGCGAAATAGGAAGTGTCCATGATGGACAGTTAGTTCGGGACCAAGCTCGGGCCGCCCGGCGCACCCCCTCCGTGTGTCGGCCGCCGTTGTCGACGACAGCCCGGCTACCCGCCCTCAGCTGCGCGCTCGATCCGGTTCGCGCGGCTGTTGCGCAATGAGAGCACTGCTCCCCCGCCGGACCAGGACGAGCTGGGACTCCGCCATGGACTGAACTCATCACGTTCAGTGAGTACTCGATGGTGAGACCGGGCGAACGCCTGGGCACGATACACCAGACGGGACGGCGGTGGTCCCGGTGCTGCTGGCGGGGTGGCCCGCCATCGGTTAAGAGCACGCAACAATGACCGCGGGTGTTGGGCCTTGTCGGTGCGGGGTGGCAGTATGCGCCTCACTCGAGCAGATCTGAGTGACGAGGAGTTGACACCGTGACGCGTCGCCCCACGCTGAAACTGTTGGTGCTCGTGCCTGCGCTGGCCCTGGTGCTCGCGGGCTGCGGGGACGACTCCGGCGACGGCGGTGAGGCCGGCAACGGTGGCCCGGAACTGGTGAACGAGGGGACGCTGACCAACTGCACCGGCCTGCCGTACAAGCCGTTCGAGTACGAGGAGAACGGCGAGGTCATCGGCTTCGACATCGACCTCGTCCAGATGGTCGCCGACAAGCTGGGCGTCGAGCAAGAAGTCATCGACACCCCGTTCGACGGCATCCAGTCCGGTGCGGACTTCAACTCCGGCAAGTGCGACATCTCGTCCGCCGGCATGACGATCACCGACGAGCGCAAGCAGAACATCGACTTCTCCGACCCGTACTTCGAGGCCACTCAGGCGCTGGTCGCGAAGAAGGGGTCCGGCATCGCGGACATCACCGATCTCGGCGGCAAGAAGCTCGGCGCCCAGAACTCCACGACCGGCTTCGACTACGCCAACGAGAACGCCGAGGGTGCGGACATCGTCAACTTCGAGGACCTCGGCCTGCTGCTGACGGCGGTGGAGTCCGGCCAGGTCGACGCCGGGATCAACGACAACGGCGTGCTCTACGACTGGGTCAAGGAGAAGACCGACTTCCAGGTCGTCAAGGAGTTCGACACCGGCGAGCAGTACGGCATGGGCGTCCGCAAGGGCAACACCGCCCTGCTGGACGTGGTCAACGAGGTACTGGCCGAGGCCCAGTCGAGCGGCGAGTACGACCGGCTCTACGAGAAGTGGTTCGGCACGAAGCCGCCCGCCAAGTAGCCGGTCGTCCAGGGGCTCGCGCGTGCCGCGCGGGCCCCGTTCGCTTTGGTCGATCCAACTCTCGAGGAGTTGACTTCCCATGGCCATGTCCAAGCGCAAGCGGGCGCGGGTCATCCGCATGGTGCAGTACGGCATCCTGCTCGCGGTCGTTCTCGTCGTGGCGTTCACCGCCAACTGGCGCAAGATCCGCGACACGTTTTTCGACCTCGAGGTCGCCCGGGACATGTTCCCGGAGGTCATCACCGTCGCCCTGGTCAACACGGTCATCTACACCGCGCTGGGCTTCGGGTTCGGGCTGGGGCTCGCGCTCGTGCTCGCGCTGATGCGGCTGTCAACCGTGCGGGTGTACCGCTGGATCTCGGGCCTGTACATCGAGTTCTTCCGCGGCCTGCCGGCCCTGCTGGTCATCCTGGCCGTGGGTACCGGTGTCCCGCTGGCGTTCGACACCTTCCTCGACAAGTACGTGGCGCTGATGATCGCGCTCGGCATCGTCGCGTCGGCCTACATGGCCGAGACCCTGCGGGCCGGGATCCAGGCGGTGCCGCGTGGTCAGGTCGAGGCGGCCCGCTCGCTGGGCATGTCGCCGGGCCGCACGATGGTCACCATTGTCATTCCGCAGGCGTTCAAGATCATCCTGCCGCCGCTGACCAACGAGTTGATCCTGCTCACCAAGGACTCCTCGCTGGCGCTGTTCCTCGGCGCCTCGGTGTCCGAGTACGAGCTGACCCAGTTCGGTCGGGTCGCGCTGAACGAGTCCCGGAGCCTCACGCCAGTCCTGGTGGCCGGCGTCTGTTACCTGATCATCACGATCCCGCTCTCCTACCTGTCCCGGCACCTGGAGCGGCGAACCGGTGGCAGCAAGATCAGCACACCCGAATCGACCGAGGTGAACGCATGAGTACGGCGGCAGAGACTCCCGAACTCGCGGTCGACATCACCGGCTTGCGCAAATCGTTCGGCCACGTCGAGGTGCTGCGCGGGATCGACGTGCAGGTCAAGCGCGGTGAGGTGGTGTGCGTCATCGGGCCCTCCGGGTCCGGCAAGTCCACGTTGCTGCGCTGCGTGAACGTGCTGGAGGAGCCGACCGCAGGCTCGGTCGTCGTGGACGGGGTCGAGCTGACCGACCCGGACGTCGACATCGACGCCGCCCGGACGAAGATCGGCATGGTCTTCCAGTCGTTCAACCTGTTCTCCCACCTGGACGTGCTGAACAACCTCACGATCGCGCAGACCAAGGTGCTCAAGCGCAGCAAGGCCGAGGCGAAGCAGACCGGACTCGCGAATCTCGAGCGGGTCGGTCTCGCGGGCCGCGAGACCGCGATGCCGGGCGAGCTCTCCGGCGGCCAGCAGCAGCGGGTGGCGATCGCCAGGGCGTTGTCGATGAACCCCGACGTGATGCTGTTCGACGAGCCGACGTCCGCGCTGGACCCGGAGCTGGTCGGGGACGTGCTCGTCGTGATGCGTCGGCTGGCCGACGAGGGCATGACGATGCTCGTCGTCACGCACGAGATGCAGTTCGCTCGTGAGGTCGCGGACAAGGTGCTGTTCATGGACGACGGCGTCGTCGTCGAGGAGGGCCCGCCGGAACAGGTCATCGGTAACCCGCAGGAGGAACGCACGCGTACCTTCCTGTCACGGGTGCTCAACCCGGTGCATGTCGACCGGGCCGAATGACTCGGTAGCAATGTTCCGGGAGCATGGTCCGTCGTTTTCCACGGGCGTTTGGCTCTGAACCTCACACTGCGCAGCAGCTGACGACCGGCAGCGCCGCGCGCGAGGAGCCTCCGAAGTAGACGGTCGGCAGCGGGTCCGGGACGGCCATCATGGTGGCGCAACACCAATATCGCGCCCGTGTGGCCAGCACCACCGGAACGACGATCACCAAGACTGCCTGCCACCACCGCACCGGCGAACCACCTCGCGCTCTCACCTCACGATCATCCCGAACCGGATTCGTGGCCCCACAAGAACTCTTGAACGCGGACAGGTCTCCGGAGTGTGGGTCGGGGCTCCGCTGCCGGCGTTTCTGCGAGGCCGCTAGTCGCCGCTACCTTGTGGTTCCGAGGCATGGAGCTTCACCGAAGGCTGGCGCTGCATGGAGGTCGGCGCAGGCAGCGGGACCGTGACACGATGGCTCGCCGACAACGTCGGCGACACCGGCCACGTCGTCGCAACCGACATCGAAACCACGTGGCTGCGGGCGTTGGACGCGCCGAACGTCCAGGTGCTGCGCCACGACGTGGCCACCGACGCGCTAGGCGAATCCGTCAACGACCTGATTTGCGCGCGGCTGGTCCTGGCGCACCTGCCGGATCCGCGCGCGATCGTGGACAAGCTGCTCCGCGCGCTGGTGCCCGGTGGATGGCTGCTCGTCGAGGAGTACGACCTGGCCAGCCTGCTGATCTCCTACCCGCCGGACGGCACGTGGCGGAAGGTCGCCGCGGCACCCGGTGGGATACTCCGCATGGGCGGCGGCGACCCGTACATGGGCGCGAAGCTGACCGGCATCCTGCACGCCGCCGGCACCGCGGACGTCGACACCGAGGCGGTCGCTCTCCCCCGACGCATGCCGCAGGTTCCGAGCTGGCAGACGCAGTTCGTCCAGTTCCGCGAGCGGCTCATCGACGCGGGGCTGGTGTCGCCCGCGGAGGTGGACAAGGTGATCGCCGACTTCGACGACGAGACCTGTGACCCGGTGATCTACGGCCCCACACTGGTGTCGGCGCGGGGGCGCAAGCCGTAGACGACCGGCGAATGATCGGCCAGCACAGGCGACCCGGCAGCGCGGATCTCCTCCGCCTCCTGCTCTTCGGGCGGGTCGGCTGCGTCCACACCGCCCAGGGCCTCGAGTACGAATGGGGTGGTGTGATCGTGGGACCGGACCTCACCTGGAGTGGCAATGGCTGGAAGGTCCACCGCGAACACGTACTGAGCAAAGCCAGCAGGATCCGTACCGACGACCTCTCACGCGCGATCCGCAATGCCTACGGCGTGCTCATGACGCGTTCGGTCCGCGGCACCGTGCTGTATTCGGTCGACCCGGCCACGCGACGGCTCTTCGCCGATCTCGGTGTTCCCAAAGTGTGAACGCGCAAAGCACCGACGATACGTCCGGATTGGGACGGAAGGTACCGCTGAAGCCCAGCGGAACTGGCGCGTGGGGCCGGCCGCCGGCCGCGGCGATGCCGAGCACCACCGCGGACAGCACGGACCCGGCCGGCCCCGCCCGGCAACGCGACCGTCACCGACGCGACGAGGATCGGGCCGAACGCGCTCTGCGCCGCGACGCCCAGGCTGAACACCGACTGGTACTCGGTCAGCTGCCGGTCGTCGGCCAGCTCGTAGGACAGGTGCCAGGCGCCGGCGGCCTGCAACAGCTCGGCGAACGACAGCAGGATCACCGCCGCCACGACGAGCGCCACGACCACGTCCACCGGAACCTGCGCGGCGAGCCCGACCAGCGCGCAGCCGGCGACTATCAGGGCACACGCGAGGTTCTGCGCCACCGTCCGGCGGCCTCCCCCTTTATCGCCGGCAGGGCCAGCGCCACCACCGCACAGACCACATAGGACGCGCGGTTGATCAGCACGAGCGCACGCATTGCGGCAGGGGTGCCGATCCCGACGCAGACCGCGGACACCGCCCCGCCCAGCGACAGCTCGAGGTTGGCGGCGACGCGGTTCTTCGCGCGCACCACCACCCGGTCCGCCGCCGCCCGGCCGATCGCGGCGGCGATCACCGGCGCGATCGTGCGTTGCAGCATGACGATCCCGCACGTCGCGACGACGAACAGGACGATGCTGCCCTTCGACGAGGTAGGCCAGGAACGCCACGCACATACCGACGTTGAGGACGACGCGGGCGTCGAGCCGGTCCACCCACCGGCCGAGCGGCACGAGACAGACGAGCGCGACGAAGCCGGCGAGTGAGAGCACGGCCGACACGGTGCCGCCCGACAAGGCCAGCACCGTGTTGAAGTAGACGATGTTGCTCGACACGAACGACCCGGTGCCCAGGGCGTCGACCAGCCCGAGCACGAGGAACGTGCGGGTCGACCCGGCGGCGGCATGCTGGTCTGTCACGCTCACCCCTCCCCCCAGGAACCCGGCGGACGGCAGACGCAGTGCGGGCACGACCGAACGTGCGCCGTCGCGGTCGGCGAACTCGAACGTCAGCACGGTCAGTGCCTCCGCCAGCACCGCCGCCAGGTGACCGGGGCTGCCGGCGACGCCGTAGATCGTGTCCAACTCCTGCGTGCCGACCGAGTCCTCCATCGACGTGCCCGGGAAGATCCGGGTGGAGTACCGGGCGATGCCCGCGACCTTGCGCAGCTCGCGGACCCCGCGCACCCCCACAAGTTGCCGGGCCGACGCCGGCGCGAGGTTGTTGAACTGGAAGATCACGTCCGAACCGCGGTACGGCCCGGCGAATCCGGTCCCGGTGTTCAGCGCCACCCGGCCCGCCTCCGCGATGATGTCGAAGTCGAGCGCGCGCAGGCACAGGTCAGCGACGTCGCCGCCCAGCCGCCCGTTGACCTCGATCACCCGCGGGCCCGATACCGTCAGCTTGAGCTCGGCGTGGGTCACTCCCCAGCGCACGCCGAGCGCGTCGAGCACGTCGCCGACGAACGCTCGATCTCCGCCTGCCAGGAGACCGGTCGATGGCAGGGCCACAGCTGGCCCGTCTCCCGGAAGGGCTCCGCGAGCGGGAACTTGCTCGTCACCCCGACCGTGCGATGGACGCCAGCCCGGCTGATCGTCTCGACGGAGACGTAGTCGGCGAACGGGCCCGGCTCCTCGCCTCGGAGCATCTCCTCGACGACGTAGTGCTCGGGCGCCGTCCCGCCTGGCTCCGCCGTGAGCTCGCCGGTCAGCCGGCGTGCCTCGTCCGGGTCCAGCACGCGGAACGTCTGCCTGCTCCCCTCGCCACGCACGGGCTTCACGACGCATGGCGTGCCGACCTCCGCGAACGCCGCCGCGAACTCGTCCGCCGTCCGCGCCGGCACGCTCCGGACGTCGCCGAGCCCCGCACGCGCCAGGCGCGCCCGCTGCACCGACTTGTCCGTCAGGCCCGCGACGACCTCGGTGGAATGACCGGGCAGGTCCCACCGCTCGATGAGCACGGAGCAGTCGTCGAGCATGCGCTCGCTGTACGTCAGCACGCCCGCGTACCCGCCCGCAGGCACCTCGGCGCGGTCATCGAGCACGTCGTCGATCGGACGCACCGTCCCCAGGCCTTCGAGGATCGGCACCGCCTGCCGTGCGTGCTCGCTGCGGCCGATCGCGAACTCCAGCCCGGCGAGCGGCGAGAGGGAGCCATGGATCTCGAGCGGACCACAGGATCCCTTGTCGTACAGGACAAGCAGCCGCGGCTTGGCCCCGGTCATCGCGTCACCTCGCCGCGCGAGTGGACGAACCGCCACACGTCGTCGGCCGTGCGCAGGTCGCCGAGGACGAGTGACCTGGTGGCGTTCAACCACAGCAGGCCTTCGCCGAACATCGCGATCGCCCTGCTCTGATGTGCCGGGTCGTCATCGTCGGCGGCCGACCTCCAGCACGCGTCGAACAGCGCCCGGTACTCGCCCGCGGAACGCGCACCGGCGACTCCGGCGCGCGCGGCCTGCTCGGCAAGCCGGTCCATGAACACGGACAGCGAGACACCGGAGTCCGCGGTGATGCGCTCGGTCATGCCGGTGTGCAGCGAGGCGCGGTCGGCCGCCAGTACATCCGGGTACAGCACCTCGACGAAGAGCTCGGCCATGACGGACCGCCACGACACCGGGCTGCGGACAATGGTGTCGTCGAAGTCGAAGGCGACGGCTCTGATCGTGGCCTGCTCGACGACGGCCCGGTCGACGATATCGATCAATGACTCCTTCATCGCGGGCCAATGAACTCTTGAACAATGGGAATCGGCGCGTTTCGCGACCGCAACGAATACCCCCAGGTATGTCTGCGCGTTTTCTCGTGCTGAACAGCTCGGTTCCCTGTCAGATAGCGGTTCGCTGCCACTCGACCTGGCGGCGTACGCCGTCCGCGAGCGTTGTCGTGGGTGCCCAGCCGAGCAGGCGCCCGCTCGTTGGCACCCGCACCACCGGCCACGTAGCCCGCGCGGTTCGCCTCCGCGGCCCGGACGAGTGGTCGTCCGGGCGCTGCCTCGACCTCGGCGAGGACGTCGTCGACGCTCGTCGCGGTCGCCGTGCACACGTTCATCACCGCGGCCGGCTCGAGGTCCGCGGATGCGGCACGCAGCGTCGCGTCCACGATGTCGCCGACATAGGTGAAGTCACGCCGCGCGCCGTTGCCGAAGACCGGGAACGTCTCCCCCGCAGGGCGCTCTCGATGGCCCGGTACACCGCGACGTCCGGCCGTTGCCGGGGGCCATAGGCGTAGAAGTACAGCAGGGCGACAGTGGGTACGCCGAAGTTCTCGGCGTACATCCCGCACAGGTGCTCGGCGGCGAGTTTGGTTGCGCCGTATGGACTGTGCGGTTGCGGCACGAGCCCTTCGTGCGCCGACTCGGCCGTCGTCGCCCCGTACACCGAGCCGCTCGAGGCGAACACGACGCGGCGGACCGACGGCGCCGAACGCACCGCCTCGAGCAGCCGCTGGGTGCCGAACACGTTGCACGTCATATATGCCGGAGAGCCGTCTTCACGCGCCCACCGACGTGCGGGAATTCGGTTGGTCCCAGGTCAACGCTTGGTTACCGTCTTCCATTGTGACACGCCCAGATTTTGACTCGTACCTGATCTGCGCGACACCCCGCTCGGGAAGTACCTTGCTGTGCGGTCTGCTGGACTCGTCCGGGGTTGCTGGCCACCCAGCCTCCTACTTCAATCGCAAGAGTTTGAATGAGTACGCCGACGACTGGCGTATAGCCCGACCGCGTGATGGACGGATCGACGAAGCGTTCGTTCGAGCGGCGCTAACCGCCGGCAAGACGTCGAACGGTGTCTTTGGCGGGAGGATCATGGCAGAGACGCTGCCGGAACTGATAAGTGGCCTTGCCGCCGCCGCATCTATACCAACGGTGACGGATGTAGACCTATTGAGCGCCCAGTTGGGTCAACTCAGATTCGTTCACCTGCGGCGACGCGACGTCGTGGCCCAGGCGGTGTCGTGGGCAAAGTCACTGCAAACCCATTTCTGGCATCCGGGCGAAGCCGTCGCGCCCGGAGGTCAGGATCCTCATTACGACGAAGAGCTGATTGGTCGGCTTGTCGCCACGATCGAGAGATCCGAGGCGGACTGGACAGTCTGGTTCGCCTCTCACAGCACCGTGCCTTGCGAGGTGACGTATGAGGAGTTGGCGGCAGATCCGCCCCGCACTGCACAAAAGGTGCTCGACTATCTCGGTCTGAATGTTCCGCCGGATCGGCAACTGGTGGTCGGGCACCGTCGACAGGCCGATCAACTCAACGCAGACTGGATAACGAGATTCAAGTCTCGCTGAATGGACGCCTGCGGCTGGCTCATCCCCAGATCCCGCGCCAGCTCGGTCACCGGCCGCTCGCCGCCCCGCAGCAGCACCAGGATCTCCCGCCGCTGCGGCTCGGCGATCGCGTTGACGCGTCCGAGGTCGTCGCCGCTCGTGCCATGGCGGCCATCATATGCCTATATCGGAATGTGTTAACGAACCGCATCACGAGCGGGACTGTGTGACCAACGACCCGCAGCGACTGTGAGGCAGGTGGAAGACCGCAGGAAGGTCTGTCGCCCATGCTGTGCGAGCAGCCGGACGGAACGGCACACAGACACAACAGAGCAGTGTGCGGCACTCTGATTTCGCCCCACCTCGTTCGGGTGTTTCCGCTGGTCGCGCCCGTGTTGGCGGGGTGAGGATGGGTGTGGTGGATGAGCGTGCGCCGGGGCCGGCGGTGGTGTCGCTGGTATGGGCGTTGGACGAGGTGTTCATCGGGTTCACGGGCCGGCCGGTCGCGGAGGTGCACCGGCGGCTGGAGGACGCCTGCGTGGCGTGGGACTGCCGGCTGGACGAGGACGCGTTGGAAGCTTCGCTCCCCACAAAGCCTCATCTGGGTCGAACGCCACTTCAACGGCGTCACGCACATGCCCTGTCGCGGCCAGCCCAGGCCGGCGGCCCCATAAAATGCGGTATAGGGGCGAGATCAGGGCACGCCCAGACGTAGGGATCGTGCGCAAGATCGTCCTCGGACACTCTCTTACCCACGACTTTCGATGCCTCTATTTCGAGCCGCTCCCCGGGTACCGCACAACGTACCGCTTTGGTCTGTCGTGATCTATGAATTCCACGCCAGTTCGAATGCTGGCCGGACGGGCTCATTCGTCGGGGACGTGAGTTCGGGCGGGCATGGTCTGAGGGTCCAGGTGCCACACCTCAGTCTCAGCAGCCGGGCCTCGGTATCGGCTAGCTCAGCTAGCCGGGTCGTCGCCCATATCCGTGCCACAATCGCCCCCGGTGCAGGAGACGAACTGCCATCCGTTCCGCTTCGGCCGGTGGCTGTGGGGCTACCTCGGGGACTTCCTCCGAGTGAATCTCACTGGTCCTCGCGGTCGATCTCAGCCTCTACCACGAGATCGAAGGGTCGACGGACTCCGAGATTTGCCACGAGCTGTGTCGAGGTAGTTGCGCCGCTGGTCAATTGCCGCCTCGCCGCATCGACCGGTACAGCACCCACAGCATCAGCGCGACCGGCATGAGCACCACGGCGAACAGGATCCCCGCGAACATTCCGTAGCCGTGCGGGTCGAAGGACAACCCGGTGACGCTGAGCACCGCCGCGCCGACGAGCAACACGATCAATACGACGACACAGAAAAACGCACCGAGCACGAGGCGCCGCAGCGCCGTCCGCAGCGGGCTTGTACGGGTGGTACTACCTGGCGCGTCCATATTCGACTCCGCAAGTTGGGGTGTGTCGAGGTCGAGACCGGCCGGGCACCTCCATCACCCCGGGTCGGGAGTGCAGACGGTCAGGAACGACTTCTGGTTCTCTCGTTGTACGTCCGACGCGTCCATCCAGCCGGCCTGGCCGAACAGGTAGCTCCGGGACGGATGCCGGGCCGACTCTGTCAGCACCTGGTCGACGTCGACCCTGGCACCGTACGCCCTCGGGCCGTCGACGGAGAAGACGATCGAGTCGGCCTTGGTCCAGTCGTAGTCCGCCGGCAGGCGTTTCTTGACCAGGAGAGATCCAGTACTGTCCGGAGATGATCCCTGGGCGGTCCCCAGCAGGTCCATGCGCTCCAACGACACCCCCGGCCGCGGTGCGGACCACACCTGTTGCGCGCTCTTCGCGGTGCCGGAGTCGAAGATCAATGTCACGCCGGTGACGCCCCGACAGGGGGTTCCCGTCCACAATTTCAGGACGCCGTCATCGACACGGAACCCGGCCGCCGGCGGCAGCGACGGCGCATACTGCGCCTCGGTGTCGCACGCCGCGGTCGCCGACACCACGAGCAGGGCGGCGCAGGCGATGCGCGACCATCTAGCGATATCCGCCATCGGAAAGTCCCGCGTCTTCCTCGGTCTCATTGCCGCCTGTGATCTGTTCCCACGCGTAGGAGGCGAGGAATTCCGTGTAGCCCTCGCGTGCCCATTGTTGGGAGTGGCGCTCCTCGTGGTGGAGCAGCCGGTCCATGTCGAGATCGCCCCGCTGAGGGCCGCCTTCGCCGTCGTACCACGCGTGGCCCGACCCGGCCACCTCGCGAAGCTGCTGCGCGGGATCTGCCGGGTCGTCGATGTTCAGCATGAACGTGTCGCCCCAGGTGGTTCCGCCCCGCTGGCTGAACTGATCTTGGATGAGGTTCCCACCCAAGCCCATCATCATGCCGTTCGGGGTGGTCACCAGCCGTCCACCGTTGCCGTGAACGAACGCCACATCGTCGTTGTAGCTCCAGTCATTTGCCCGTTGCCGGTCGACGATTCGCTGCAGTTCCCCAGATCCGTACGGGGTCGGTCCGAAGTCGGTCGCCTCTCCTTCGGTGCCGTAGTCGGTGCCCGCGTTGAGGATGTAGGTCATCCGCACCGCCTTGGCGGCGTCGTCTCCGCTGATGTCGGTCGGCATCAAGAAGTATGACTTGGCGATCCCGTCGCCGTCCTCGTCCTCGCGGATCTCCTCCATTCCGTCGAGAACCTCGAAGTCCTCCGGCGTGATGTGGTGATCGGCGGCGATCTTCATGATCGTTTCGACCGGCACGCCTCGGCGCACGGCATTCTCGAGCCATTGCCGGTAGTGGTCGGACGCGGGCGGCCCGGTCAGCAGTCCGGCGTCTCGCAGCGACTGCTCCATCTCGACCACCTTGGCATCGACCTGGCCGGCGCCCCTGGCGTCGGCCAGGGTGGTCGCTCCGTGGTCGCTGATCTTGCCGTCCTGCGCGAGCTGCATGACCCGCGCGAGAGAGGCGTCGATGCTGTTCGCCGCGGTGAGTATCGCCTTTGTTTCCTGCTCCAGCTGCTTCTTGATCATTTCGCGGTGCCGTTGGGCGGCGGCGCGCTCCTCGGCCTCGAATCGCGACCTCGGCGCGGGGCCGTTGTCGGCGGGCTTGTTGTCCACGACCGTGCCGTCGGCGGAGATGCTGAACTCGTACTTGTCGGCGAGGGAGTCGTTGTTGGAGACCCGGGTCTTCAGGGCGGAGACGTCGTCCGACGCGTTTCGCAGGGCGCGTTCGACGGCGGACAGCTCCGCGATCAGCGTCTCGGCCTTGTTACGCGTATCGCCCAGCGAACTGCGGGCACGCTCGCCGGCGGAGCCGTGCCAGTCCGGCAACCTCCTGGCGTCGTCGAGTTCGTCCTGTAGCCCGACGAGTTTGTCCCGCCGCCCACGCAGGTTGGTGGCAGACGTATCGAGCTCGTCAGCGTCCCATTTGCGGACATCGTCGTAGCCGACAGTCATCCCCCGAAAGCCCTCTCGGCAGCATCCTCATTTTCAGAGTATGTCTTCGCCGCCGACGAGACCGTTTCCCTCCACCTGTCGATCTCGCCAGCCCACCCCGTCGCGCGCTCGTCGAACGTCGTTGCCAGGGTCGGCGCGCTCTTTGCCGCATCTCCACCGGGCAACGCCGCCGCGATCGCACCTAAGCCGCTACCCGGGTGCACCGCCCTGGCCTGATCCGCGGCCGACCCCGCCGCCCTCGACGCATCCCGCAGCTGACCAATCTCAACCTCGTACCCGTCCACAACCCATGAACCCCCACCCCTGAATCCGCCATCAGGCCGCACTCTACTGGAGTTCGGACGCCGGCATACCCAACCTGAATCAGCACGAGTGGAACCCGGATCGTCAACGTCCAGCACCCGGTGCAGCGGGACCGCCGAACAGAGCCGTGCCGACCACCCGCCCGATCCAAATCGTCAACAGCAAGATCAGTCACCACAAGCGAAAGTCTTGGACTCCACCTCACGCAACAAATGCGCGACCAGACGCGGCACCGACCGGTGTTTCGGCTCTTCCCGAGCCAACTCGCACGATGCGCGGCTGGTTCGCCCTGGAGGACCTGCCGCGGAACCACGGTAGCGAGGTGCCCGCTGTCGTGACCGGGCGTGCTGACCGGGCCGACGACCATCCGTGTCTCGTCCATTCGTACCCAAAGGCGGCCCTCGGCCCACCCGGGCGGGGGAAGTCCGCTGTTCGCCTCGACACCAGTGCCCCAGCTGGCCACGTCGAGCCTGCTGCATGGCCGGGCCATCGAATGGCTGCGTGCCCGCGACTACCTCGAGGTGCCCCTGCCGACGCGGTGGTCGCGGTCCGAAGAGTAGGGCCGCGAGGAGTTCGCGGTGACCCACAGCGAGATGTCCGGGCTTGATCTACGACTGGACGCGATGATCGCGATGCAGCTGACACGACGTGGCACGCTTTCCCGCCGCTGACCTGGCGGGACAACGAGGAGGGACTCCACGTACCCGGTGCGTTCGATCACCTTCCGGCGGGTGCCCGCCGGCGAGTCGCGCATCGCCGATGCGGAGCTGTACCTCGGCGGTGTCGAAGTCGTTCACATCCGCGCCTATGCCGACCGGGAACAGTTCGCCGAGAACCTGGAACTCGCCGGCATTCCCGACGCACACGACCGGTACCGGTACGTTCTCGGGTCCTTGGCCACCGCGCCATCCGGGATGACCGGTATCTTCATCGGCTGGGAGCAGCTGGTCGCTGATCTAGTGTCCGCCGGCTCCTCCTGTGAGCGGAAGCCCACGGCTTCGCCGCTGTCGAACATTGGCGGGCTGTAACTCGGTAGCTCATCTGCGGGTCGCGGCGCGGTTGGTATACGCAAGCGGCTCGCAGAGCGGCACTGAATCGCCGGTCGCTCCCCGGATAGCCGGGTGGAGCACCTCGCGTGCCAAAAACCGTTACCAGTCGTGGCGGGCGAACTGGCGCGGCTACAGAACTCGGAGTCGTGGGCCGGCAGGACCCGGGCTCGCGGTCCCATCGTCGAACTGCGCAAATACGACGCGCAGCACGGCACCCGATACGTTCCGACCCTGCGGGCATGGCTTGAGGCCGGTGGCGACATCGCGCAAGGCGCGGACAGGCTGGGCGTGCACCCGAACACCATCCGCGACCGGCTCCGGAAGATGACGGAGCTCACCAGGATCGATATGGCCGACACCGGGAAAAGGCAAGCGATGATCATGGCGCTCGCCATCGACGATTAGCCTCCGTCCCGATCGGTCAGCCTGGCGGCGGAGGAGCGAGCCGACCGGCGGACCGTCCGACGCCCGTTTCGATCTGGCCGGACGTGGCACCCCGTCGGTGGAAGCCGGGAGTTGGCTGAGGAGGCGCGCTGTCGCAGCGCGCCGTTCGCGCCGCGCCAGCCCGCACGTATCGCGTGACTTTCTCAGGAGAGGTGAGCGGAGATGAAACTGGCGGTCATCGGCGCCGGGAACGTGGGACAGGCGATTGCCCTGGCAAGCACGCGCGCGGGACACGACGTGGTGATCACCGCGAGAACTCAGGACACCGCGAAGACGGTCGCGGATCGCCTCCACGTCTCGTGGGCGGCGTCGAACGGCGACGGCGTGCGCGATGCGGATGCCGTCGTGATCGCGGTGCCCTACGACTCGGTGGCCGGCGTCGCCCGCGAGATCGCGGAGGGAGTTGCGGGCAAGCCGGTGATCGATGCGACGAACCCGTTGCTGCCCGATGGGTCTGGACTCGCCGTGACCGACCGGTCAGGCGCAGAGGTATTGCAGGACGCGGTTCCGGAAGCATTTGTGGTCAAGGCGTTCAACACGGTGTTCGCCGGCAACCAAGCCGAGCCCGTTGTCGACGACGCACAGTTGGACGGCTTCTATGCCGGCAGCAACGACACAGCGAAGACGATCGTGGCCGAGTTCCTGTCCTCGGTCGGCTACCGGCCGGTCGACGTGGGTGATCTCCCGGCGGCCAGGGCGTTGGAGCAGATGGCGTTTCTCAACATCTCCATGAACATACGCAACGGGTGGCCGTGGCGGTCGGGATGGAAGCTCGTAGGCCCCATCAGCTGACCTGACACCACATCGGTCGATCTGCTTCGGGTCCTTGGTCCGGAACCACCCAAAGAAGACCGAGCCCCTCCGGCTCCGTCGACCAGCGCCCAGGTGGTCTGTTAGACGCCCGATCCGGGCCGTGACGACCGGGAGGGGTCACGGCCCGGATGCGAGGTCAGCCGACCAGTGCCTGCCAGGTGATCGGGCCGGCGTTGCCGTCGACCACCAGTCGGTTGACCTTCTGGAAACTGCGTACCGCTGTGCTGGTCACCGAACCGAAGCCGCCATCCACCAGCAGGCTCGCGCTGCGCTTGTTGAGCGCGACCTGGAGCCCGCGGACGTGATGGCCACTGGCCCCCTGGTTCAACGAATAGATCAGCTTTGGCCACGTCGCCGGGCCGACCTGGCCGTCGGCGACGAGGCCGCTGGCGGACTGGAACCGCTTGACCGCGCTCACCGAGATCGAGCCGTAGTGACCGTCGACCACGAGCCCGGAGCCGCGCTGGTTCATCAGATGTTGGATGACCGACACGGTCGCACCGCGTGCGTCGGGATCGATTCTCGGCCAGCCGCCGCCGAGGTCGGCTCCGCGGGCGGACATGAAGGTGACCGGATTGACGGTCGGTCCCAGCCCGCCGGAGTGCGTCTCGAAGTGCAGGTGTGGACCGGTCACGTTGCCCGTCGCGCCCATGTCGGCGATGCGCTGACCGGCCGACACGGACTGGTTGAGCGAAACCCGGTACGTATCGAGATGACCGTAATAGGTGTAGACACCGCCACCGTGGGAGATGACGATGGCGTTGCCGGTACGGCCCCCCAGCCCGCCGCCCCACTCGCGGCGGATCACCGTCCCGGCCGCCGCCGCGTAAACGGCGGTGCCGGTGGAGTTGGTGATGTCTTGGCCGGCATGCGGGCCGCCCGGCCGCGGCGCTCCGTAGTGGCCGCCATTGGGAAAGTAGCCCAGCGCCGGATTGCACCAGGCCGCGTTCTTCAGCGTGGCCGCCGACGCGGGCGTCGCCAGAGCAGTCACCCCGATCAGGGACGCCCCGAGCCCGAGTCCGGCGAGGAGTTGACGGCGAGACACCCTCGCGTCCGGCCTGTCCTCGCCGGCCACATCGCACGATTCACACATGTCGCTCCTTCAAAGACACCGGTGACCGCAGGTCGATTCGACACGGGTCGTGGGCAGGGTTTCCGGACCTCGCGATCACTTTCGCCAGGATGTTAGTTATTTTCGACCTATCAGACTGATCTGGCAATATCGTCCTCGATAGGTGCCACAACGCTTCCGCTGAAGGTCGGCAGCCAAGCCTCCACCTGGGTCTATCGGATCTGCGACGATCTCCACGCGGTCGGCCGTCGATTGGTCGAGCAGCACCGACGTGGCCGCGGTCGAGGCCCCTGTCAGGTACGCGCAGCTTCCACGATCTTCGCGCGGACCTCGAAGATGTCGGCGCGGTGGCCGGCGATCAGGATTTGGTCGCCCGCGCGCAGCAGCTCGTCGGGTCCCGGCTTCACGAGCGTCTCCTCGCCACGCATGATGGCGACGAGCGTGGCCGAGGGATGGTCTACGAGCACCAGGTCGGCGACCGCCAGGGCCGGTGCGTCCGCTTCTACCGTCAACCAGTCGATGGCCACGGCACCGAACACGGCCGGCTCGTCATGTTCGGCCGGCCGGAAGTAGACACCCGCCAGAATCGCGCCGAGCACACGCGCCTGGGCTTCGTCGAGCTGGAGCGCGCTGCTGGCCGCGTCCGCGTCCGGTTCGAACGTGTAGAGGTGGCGTGCGCCGTTGTTCTGCACGACCACGGCGACCCGCCCGCCGCTGGCACACCCGATCTCGAACTGCTTGCCCAGCCCCGGCAGGTCGCGCCTACGCACCTCGACGTCCATGACCCGACGGTGGCACAGGCAACTCGCACGAGCAAGATCTGTGGCTGTTCCGTCGCGGCAGGCGAAGCTGCCGGTCGTCGGGCAGCATGGCGGGAGAGGTCCAGCTGGTCCGAGCGACGTGGCTGGCCTGCCTCGCGGCCCGGGAGGGATGAGTCATGGGCTACGACGAGTCCGAGCGGTACTCCCCGAGCATCGGGCAACTGCCCGTCGTCGTCGGCTACAACGGCAGGCCGCCCGCCCGGAAGGCGTTGGTATGGGCGGCCGCCGAAGCGAACCGGCGGGACGCGCCCCTGCTGGTGGTGTACGCCGCGAACTACCCGGGGATGACCCTCGGGCCCGGGCCGGGCCTCCTCGATCCATCACCTCGGGCGTTGGAGGCTGCCGAGGAGGTAACCCTCCGCGGCGTCATCGAGGCCCTGGCCGCCCAGCCCGAGCTCCGGGTCGCCGGCGCGACCAAGGTGACCAGTCCCACCCAAACGCTTCTCCAGGCAGCCGCCGACGCCGGACTGCTGGTGATCGGCACCCGGGGCCACGGTCGCGTCCTGGGACCCCTGTTGGGATCGGTGGCCTTCGCGGTCGCCGCCAGTGCTTCCTGTCCTGTGGTCGTGGTCAAGACCGACGCCAGTCCCCGACCGACCGGACCCGCACGCGGTGTCGTGGTCGGAACCGATGGCTCCCCGGGCGCCGCCGGCTCGGTGCGGTTCGCCGCCGACCACGCCGCCGCGACTTCAAGCCCGCTGCAGATCCTCACCTGCACCGGCGAGCGGGCGCCCGCCGGGATCAGCCCGGACCGGCTACGCGGCGCCGCACAGCAGATCGCTGACACGGCTCGTCGGGTGGTCCACCGGACGCACCCACAGCTGAGCGTCACCACCGTGGTCGAGCACGGGCCGGCCGAACGGGCCCTCGTCGAAGCCTCGGCAGCCGCCGAACTGGTCGCGGTCGGCACCCGCGGGCGCGGAGCCTTTGGCGGGATGCTGCTCGGCTCGGTCAGCCATGCGGTGATCCACGGTGCCCGCTGCCCCGTCGCGGTCATCGGAGCGGACCAGCCCTCCCAGGACACGGAAACCGACGTCCGCGACGCAGCCGCCCACCACCCGCGCACCGCGCCCGACATCGTCGAAATCTGGGGTCACGGATCATTCCCGGCCAGCGATCCACCGGCCAACTGGTAGCGAGTCGAGGGAACGCGCACCCGCGGCGTGGGACCTCCGCACGACGCCCGACCGCTCCGGCGCAGTTGCGTGCGACAGCGCGCTGTGGTGCCCTGGCGAAACAGTTCGTACCGGAGAAGGCGGACAGCGAGCGGATGTGCCTCAGGTCGTCTGGTGGCTCACGATCGCCGGGATCGCAGGTCTGCTGCTGTTCGACTTCGCGGCGCACGTGCGCAAGGCACATGTGCCGAGCCTTCGCGAGGCGGCGCTCTGGTCGACCGTCTACGTGGGGATCGCGATCGTCTTCGGTGTCGGCGTGTTCGTCTTCGGCGGCTCGACGATGGGAACGGAGTACTTCGCCGGGTATGTGACGGAGAAGGCGTTGTCGGTGGACAACCTGTTCGTCTTCCTCATCATCATGTCCAGCTTCAAGGTGCCCCGCGCCGACCAGCAGAAGGTACTGCTGTTCGGGATCGTCTTCTCCCTGATCGCCCGTACCGGCTTCATCCTGCTGGGCGCGGCCCTCATCAACCTGTTCGCCTGGGTCTTCTACATCTTCGGCGTGATCTTGCTGGTCACCGCCGGCAACCTTCTCAAGCCCGAAGGCGAGGACAGCCACGAGGCGGACAACATCGTGGTTCGGCTTGCCAGAAAGCTCTTCCACACCACCGACACCTACGACAGTGACAGGCTGTTCACCATCGAGAACGGCCGGCGGGCCATGACGCCGATGCTGCTGGTCATGGTCGCCATCGGCGGCACGGACATCTTGTTCGCGCTGGACTCCATCCCGGCCATCTTCGGGCTCACGCAGAACGTCTACCTCGTGTTCACCGCCACGGCGTTCTCGCTGTTGGGACTGCGTCAGTTGTACTTCCTCATCGACGGGCTGCTGAACCGGCTCATCTACCTGGCCTACGGGCTGGCCGTGATCCTCGGGTTCATCGGCGTGAAGCTCATCCTGCACGCGCTGCACGAGAACAACGTGCCGTTCATCAACAACGGGCAGCCGGTCGAGGTGGTGGAGATCAGCACCGAACTGTCCCTGAGTGTGATCATCGGCGTCCTGCTCGTCACCGTCGTCGCGTCCATGACCAGCGCCTGGGGTAGGGCACAGAACGTGATCGCCTCCGCCCGCCGTCATGCGATCGAGTACGTGGACGTCGAGACCGACCCAGATCGACGCGCAGCGATCTTCGCCGCGCTGCTCGCCGAGGAAGCAACACTCAAGCAGCTCCCGGAGAGGTACCGAGCCCGAATCCGGGAAGAGGAGAAGCTGATGGCCCTGCTCGAGCGGGCCCACGCGGAACACACCCGGACCACAACGAGCGTCGCCAATCCCGCCGAACGGTGAGACCGATTCTCAAGGGGCGTCGCTCTCGCAACGGGCGACGTTTCGGGCTTTCCCCCTGACGCGACTGCTTGACGCGAGGCGGAGATCATCGCCGGCATGAACGCACCAGGAGCATCGGACCGCGGGTGGCCGAGCGGCTCGAGCGCTCCGGCCTTCGAACGCGTGCGGGGATCGGCGGACCGACGTGGTCGGGGTGTTGGAGAACGGTGACGGGCCGGTGGTGTTGCTGCGGGCGGACATGGACGCACTGCCGGTGCGCGAGGCGACCGGCCTGGCCTACGCGAGCACGGCCACGGGCTCGGCCACGGGCGAAAGCCGGGGCCGAGGTGCCGGTGGCACACGCCTGCGGTCACGACGTGCATGTCGTCTGCCTGTTGAGAGCCGCGCACCTGTTCGCCTCGGCGCCTGATCGGTGGGCCGGAACGCTGGTGGCGTTGTTCCAGCCGGCGAGGAGACCGGGGACGGCGCCCACGGGATGCTCGACGACGGCCTGGCTCGGATCACCCCGGCCCCGGAGGTGGCGCTGGCCCAGCACGTGCTGCGGACCCGGCCGGATGGCTCGGCACCCGCGCCGGTCCGGTGCTCTCCGCGGCCGACAGCATGCGGATAACCGTGCACGGTCGGGGTGGCCACGGGTCGACGCCCCAGGCAACGGTCGACCCGGTGGTACTCCGCAGCGATGATCATGATCCGGTTGCAGAGACGATCGTGTCCCGCGGAGTGCCAGGCTTCGGGCTGCTCGAAGGACCCGGAGTTCGAGCTGTTCGACCATTCCCGTCGACCGCCAACGACCCCGCGACCACCGGCCGGGTCGCCGCCGCGTTCGACGAGTTCGTCGGCGGGCGGGCCGGGCCGCTGGACCAGCAGAGCGCCAGCGAGAACTTCAGTGACATCCCCACCGCGCTCGGCATCCCCGCCACCTACTGGGGTTCTCGGCGGCATCGAACCGAACGCCTACCGCCAGGCGGAGCAGGCCGGCCGGCTGTCCCAGGACATCCCGGTCAACCAACCGACCCTGGACACCGGCACCCAGGCGTTGGTCGTGGCGGCGCTGGCCTGGCTGGCCCGCTGACTCACTGCTCGTCCGGCACGCCGCGATCGCCGGGTGGACGCGGCGCGTTGAGCCTGAGGACGACGCCGAGCATCCGGATGGCGAAGCAGATCGCGACCGCGCCCAGCGCGGCCGGCAGGCAATAGATCCCCGCATGGATGGCGGCGACCGTGAGCGCGGCGGCGATCAGGGCCGGGATCGCGTACAGGTCGCTGTGCAGCACCGTCGGGACCTGCCGCACGAGGGTGTCCCGGATCGTGCCCCCGCCCACCCCGGTGATGACACCCAGAATGATGGCCGGCCCCACGCCGAGCCCGAAAGCCACGGCCTTGCTGGCGCCGATCACCGCGAACACGCTCAACCCGACCGCGTCCAGGACGTTGATCGGCATCTCCAGCCGGTTCAGCCACTGGCTGAGTGCGAACGCCGCCAGTCCGCCCCGACGGCCAACGCCAGATAGCGCCAGTCGCGGAAGGTGGCCGGCGGCACGTCGCCGACCAGGACGTCGCGGATGATGCCCCCACCCAGCGCGGTGATCACCCCGAGCGTGACCACGCCGACGATGTCGAGCCGGGCGGCCCGCACCGCGGTCAAGGCGCCGTTGAGCCCGAACGCGAAGGTGCCGATCAGATCCAGCGCCAGCAACAGCGGCGGCTCGGTCGTCATGTCCATCGTCTAGCCTCAGATATCGCCTCAGCCGCGACATCTGTCCGCCGACGATGTCGATCGTCGGCTCTCATGCTTCGCCCTTGCCATCCGACCCGCTGTCGGACTCGCCGTCGGACTCGTCCACGTCCCGGCTGTCGCGGCGGTGGGCCACGCGGGCGATCGCATGGCTGGACACCGGCGAGGTGAGCGCGACGAACGCGATCGCGAGCACGGCGAAGGTGATGATCGCCGCGTCCTCGGTCGCGACCGAGGACGCCAGGATCGCGATCACTCCGGGCCCGGTGGCCAGGCCCTGGGCATGCAACTGGCCGTAGGTGTCGGGCTGCCGCAGGACGCCGATGATGCTGATCGTGAGCAGCGCCAGGCCCAGCAGGAGCAGCGCACCTCCGACCGCGTCGAGCAGGATCGAGATCATTCGAACTCCCCTAGTCGACGTACCGGGCCGCGGCCACGGTGGCGACGAAGGACAGCAGAGCAAGCGCCACGGCGGCGTCGAGGTAGTACGCCTGCCCCCGCAGGTAGCTCAGCAGCGCCAGCAGCGAGATGACGATCACCGCCAGGAGGTCGAGCGCGACGACCCGCTGGAGCACGTCACGGGCGCGGACGAGCGCCAGACCACCGGCCACCAGCAGGAGTGTCACCCAAAACAGGGCGGGGATGACGACGAAGGCGGGCACGGCGGTCAGGGAAAGACCCGGCGCTGGCGCCGCTGGTAGGAGTCGTGCTGCGCGGCGACCACGGCCGCGGGATCTCGCGCGTCGAGCACGTGCAGCAGCATCCGGCCCCGCTTCTCGTCGACCTCGACGACGACGGTGTCCGGCACGAACCCGACCCGCACCCCCCAGGCCGCGGCCGACGCCTGGCCGGTGCGGGGTATCGGGACCTCGACGAGCCCGCCGTCGGCCAGGCCTCGGCCGAGGAGGGCGACGGCGGTCTGCCAGGTGCCTCTCGCCAGGTCCACCAGGGTCCCGCCGACGAGCGCCGGCACGCCCGCCAGCCGGCGGCCCAGCGGGGCGAGCGGAGCCGGTTTCGGCGAGGAGACCCGCGAGGCGATGGCGACTACCAGCGTCGACAGCACGAGCCCGGTCAGGATGTCCCCGGGGTGCAGGCTCGTCAACACGAGCAGGTAGACGGCGGTGAGCGTGATGACGCGGAGCAGCGGGCCGATCATTCCAACCTCCGGTGCCGTTCGGACTGTCATCAGGGAACCCCATCCAGCAGGGCGCCCGCCGCCTGGCTGCTGAGCGTGAGCAGCGGCTCGGGCCACAAGCCGGTGACCAGCACCAGCAGCGCCAGCGCCGCCGTGACCAGTCGCTGCGGCAGCGAGGTCGCCGCGGCGGCCGCCAGCGGGTCCGTGCGCCAGAAGCGGCGCTGGTAGACCTGGAACATGTAGACGAGCGACAGCGCACTGCCGACGAGGAGCAGCACGATGAGGGTGGCGCTGCCGGCCACGATGCCGGTGCGGAACAGTTCCAGCTTGCCGACGAACCCCGCCACCGGCGGCACGCCCGCCACGCTGAGCGCCCCGATCGCGAACGCGCCCGCGACCAGCGCGCCCCGTACGCCCGAGGCGAGAAACAGCAGCGCCTTGTTCAGCGAGTTGATCACGCTGTACAGCACCGCTGCCGTCAGGCTGACCGGGCCGCCCACACCCACCGCGACCAGCACGTACCCGACCTGCCCGATCGCGGAGTAGGCCAGCATCTCGGCGGTGTCACCACGGGCCACCGCGAGCACGCCGCCGTAGATGATCGACGCGGCGCCGAGGACGACGAGCGCGACTCCCGCGAGCCGCAGCTGGTCGGGGAACAGGCCGGCGCCGAAGCGCAGCAGGCCGTAGGCACCGATGTTCGCGACGGCCCCGCTGAGGATCGCCGCGACGGCCGGCCGGGCGCCCGCGTAGACGGTGGGCAGCCAGAAGTGGAAGGGGAACAGCCCGAGCTTGACGCTGAACGCGATGAAGAACCCCGCGGCGATCAGGATCGCCGCGTTGGGGTTGACGGCGGGCATGCGCTCGGCCACCTGATCCATCGCGAGCGCCCCGGTCACCCGGTAGGTGCCGGCCACCGACAGCAGGAAGATGAACGAGCCCAGCAGGTTGACCGCGGTGAACACCAGCGCCGCCCGCAGCTGGCGCCGCTTGCCCCCGTAGGCGCTGAGCACGTACGAGGCGGTCATGGCCAGCTCGAAGAAGACATAGAAGGAGAACACGTCGGCCGTGACGAACAGGCCGGTCAGCCCGGCGGCGAGCAGGACGACCAGGCCGGGGAAGGTCCGCGACCGCACCCCGCCGATCGCCTCGTGGGCGGTGGCGGCGAGCAGGACGAGGACCGACAGCAACGCGAAGGCGACGCCCAGCGCGTCGGCCTTCAGCACGATGCCCACGTCGGCGGGCCAGCCGCCGGTGACGACCTGCCGGCTGCCCCCGGTGAACACGTCGGCGGCGAGCACGCACAGCAGGACGAGGCTCGCCGCGAGCGACGCGACGGCGAGCCAGGCGAGCGCCCGCCGGCGGCCGTCGAACGCCACGAGCACGGCGCCCGACGCCCACGGCACGAGCAGAATTGTCGACAGCAGCATCAGCGGGCCCGCTCGCTGTCGGCCTGGCGCTCGTCGTCCGGGCTGGTCTCGACCTCCTCGCGATCGGCCTGCCGCGCCCGCTCCAGCGCGGCCTCGTGCTCGGCCTCCGTCGCGGCCAGCTCGTCCTGCTCGGCGGTACGGAAGACCACGATGGCCCGGTGCACGAGGGCGAGCAGCAGCGCGACCGTGGCCAGCCCGATGACCAGCGCGGTCAACGCCAGCGCCTGCGGCAGCGGGTCGCTCACCGTGTCGCCCGGCGCCACCGCGATCGCCGCCTGCCCGCGGCTCAGGCTCGAGGCGATGATCGTGACGACGGCGGACTGCGAGATCAACATGATGCCCGCGACCATCCGGATCAGGTCCCGCTTGAGCAACAGGAATGCGCCGGAGCCGAACAGGACGGCCGCGGCGAGGGAGAAGGCGAGGATCATCGCCGGCCCTCCCCCAGCGGCCGGCCGAGCTGGTGCAACAACATCGTCAGCACGCCGACGACGAGCAGGAAGATGCCGATGTCGAACAGCAGCGGCGTGAACAGCTCCAGCATGCCGATCTTGACGACGTGCTCGTCCGGGGTGGGCCGATGGGTCACCGGCGGCTCGCCGAACGCGAGTGGGAAGAACCCGCTCGCGAGCGCGAGAAGCAGGCCGCCGATCGCGAGTGTCGGGGCGTAGCGCAGCATCGGCAGCCCCTGCTCCGCGCCCTCGGCGCCGAACGCCACGTAGATCAGCGCGACCGCCAGCGCGACGACCACCCCGGCGGCGAACCCGTCGCCCACCTCGGCGTACCCCTTGACGATCAGTGCGGCCGCGACCATCAGGCTGGGGCGGGGCAGCAGCCGGGCCACGGCCCGGACAACCGAGTCCGGGACGCCGACATCATCGGGCCTCACCACAACCTCCCGCGCCGCATCAGGGTCGCCACACCGATCACCGCGGCCAGCAGCACCGTGATCTCGACCAGGGTGTCCAGGCCGCGGAAGTCAGCGACGATCACCGTGACGACGTCGCCGCCGTGCGCGGCCGGGGTGAGCCGGATGTGCTCGGCGGAGACGCTGTCAGTTGCGGGTTGGGAGAGGAACCCCCACACCGAGACGAACACGGCGAGCCCGGCGACCCCGCCGGCGAGCGGGTCGCGCCAGCGCCTGCTGCGATGGGCGGGCACGACGACGTCGTGCTCGGCGTGTTCGTGCGGCATCCGGGTCAGGGCCGCGACGAAGACCAGGGTGAGCATGGTCTCGACCACGACGGCCACGAGCGCGACGTCGGGGGCGCCGACCAGTGCGTACAGCGCGGCGAGCGCGAAGCCGACAACGGACAGGGCGAGCGCCACGACCAGCCGGGCCCGCGCCCTGGCGGTCACGAAGGTCGCGACGACGACCAATGCCAGCAGCGGCAGGATCAGCCAGTCGGCCCCGGAGACCACGCCGACGACGTACGCGCCGGCCGTCGGGGTGGCGGCGAACGCGAGGCCGACCAACAGCCCGGCCGGGACCAGTACCGCGGCGATGCTGGTTCGCAGGTCCCGTACCTCCCGGTCGTGCAGTACGGCCGAGAGACGGTTCAGCGCGTGCAGCGCGGCCTCGTAGACCCGCTGCGGCCCCAACCGCTCCCCCACCGCGGCCACGGCCCGCGACACCCGGTCCGCCACCCGCGGCAGGAACAACAGCAGCGCGCCCAGCCCCCACGCGGCGACGGTCATCAAGTTCTCCGGTCGAGCGTCGAGGTGGTAGGCCGGGGAGATCGTGACCGGTCCGCCGGCCGAGACACCGGCCGAGTCCCCGGCCAGCCGCGCGAACGGTTCGACGACCAGGCCGCCGAACACCGCGACCACGGCCAGGATCACCACCGGGGCGACGAGCACCGCGGATGTCGCGCCCACCTGCCCGCGCACGGGCCCGAGGAAGAGCCCCAGCCAGAAGCGTCCGATGTAGGCGAACGTCAAGACCGCCGCGAGGACGGCGAGCGCCGCGGTCAGCGGCCCGTGTCCCAGCGCCGCGGCGAAGAACAGCTCGTCCTTGAAGAACCCGACCGTCAGCGGCAGCGCGGCCAGCGATGCCGCCGCCGCCCCGGCCGCCACCGCGAGTACCGGCATCCGGCGGCCGAGCCCACCCAGCCGGGACAACCGGTCCTCGCCGGTGGCCATGGTCACCGCCCCCGCGGTCATGAACAGTGCGCTCTTGGCCGTCGCGTGCGCCAGCACGTAGAACGCCGCCGCACCGTTGCCGGCGGCTCCCCCTATCCCGTACATCATGACCACGTAGCCGTACTGCGAGATCGTGGAGTAGGCGAGCACATGCTTGAGCACGTCCCGCCGCAGCGCCAGCACGCCGCCCACCACCACCGACGCCGCCCCCGCGACCACCATCCCGGTGAGCACCGCCTCGCTGCGGGCCAGCAGCGGGTGCACCCGCCCGATCACCAGCGCGCCCGCCGCGACCATCGCCGCCGAGTGCAGGTAGGCCGACACCGGGGTCGGCGCCGCCATCGCCCGCGGCAGCCAGAAATGCAGCGGGACCTGCGCACTCTTGGCCAACGCGGCCACCGCCAGCAACGCGGCCGCGAGGGTGGTGGTCGTCGAGGGACCGGCCCGCACCAGCAGCTCGGGTATCGAGAACGTCCCGTGCTCCGCGTAGAGCAGCACGGCGGCGACGAGCATCGCCACCGCGGCGACCACCGTGACCAGCAACGCCATCAATGCCGCGGTCCGCGCTTCCCGCTCGGCCCTGTCGAAGCCGATGAGGAAGTACGAGCACACCGCGGTCAGGTCGAAGAACACGAAGACCAGGACCAGGTCCTGTGCGGTGGCGAGCCCCACCATCGCCACCGCGAACAGCACCATCCACGGCCAGAACCGCCACCGCTCCACCGCCGGGCGGCGCTGATGTTCCAGATGCAAGGTCAAGTAGTGGGTGCCGTAGGCGAAGACGAGGGCACCGATACCGGTGGCCAGCAACCCGTAGAGCACACCGAGGCCGTCGAGCGCGAAACTCAGCCGCAGATCCAAGGTCGGCGCCCACGGCAACGAGAACGCGCCACCGCCCGCCAGCCAGCCGACCAGGCACAGCACGAACCCCACGGCCGCCGCCGCGCACGCCAGCCATCCCTGCCAGTCAACCGCCGGCCTCGGGCGTCGTTCACCCTCGCCGCACGCTGTCGCACCGCCGCGAATGACGACCACGGGCAACTCCTCCAGCAGGCTTCCTGGTCGCCATGGCCAGCTTCAAGGCGCCCGCGCCGATCACAAAAACGCATGCCAGACGACGCCGCGCTGATCATCTTCGCTTCGGCATCTTACCTGCTCAGCCTTATTCTGCTCATCGTCGGCGACGTGATCAGGCCTGCGGACTCGGAGAGCCGTTCCGCGACAACACACCGGTCTTCGGGATCACGCCGGCGGAGTCGGCCGATCCAGATGGTCAACGTGCGCACGGTGATCTTCGTGTGCCGGGCGATGTGCGCGCGAAGGACACCGCCGCGGTCGAGCCCGCCACTCAACTCCACCGCGATCCGCCGCAGCTCCTCGGCAGCCTGGCGATGGAACTCGACCACGGCACCGTACTCGCAGATCCGCCGAAAGGGATTGTCCGGCTGGCGCCGCGCCGCTCGGCCAGCTCACGGTCGAACCCGGACCCATCAGTCGACCGTCTGTCTTGCGAGACCGTGACCATCGCCCGTGCGGCGCCGGTGCCGAACCTGGTCCAGTCGGATATCTCGTCCCAATCCGCACCGCCCGCCGAAGCAAGACCTGGGCCAGCGAACATGGATATTTCCGGAGCAATACCGGCGGCGTTAGTACTCGATCTGCTGGGTGGCGCCAGGGCGACACGATTGACGTCCATACTTGCTGTCTCGTAACCCGGTGCGGGTCTGGAGGTGCCGGTAGTTGATCATGGTGTGGTGCAGGTGATCTCGGCGTCGCGGTCGGGGTGGATTGCCCCGTTTACGGGATTGGAGCCGGGCCAGTTTCGGA
>NZ_JBOHGB010000014.1:0-80180 GCF_050699935.1 Actinophytocola sp. | reverse complement strand
TCGATCTACGCCGTCCATAGGAGAAACCCACCGCGCCCGATCGGTTGTCCCCAGCCCGGGTCCGTCGCGGGTTTCGGCACATCCGCGCACAGGCAGGCTGTCCGGCCGGTGCACCGAAACCCTCCCGGCCCGGCCCAGGACGACCATCCGGAAGCCGCAACCACCAACCCGCCCAACGCCACGACGTGCACATCGTCAGGACCAGCACACCAACCAAGACGAAGTCAACCAGGCCACGACCACGCCGAACAGGTTAAAACTCAAGCTTAGAGGTCGCGCAATTAGGTGATCTTTATGGGCGGCGTGCTGGTCGGGTGTCCCAGCGGTAGAGGGTCCAGGCTTTGCGGATCAGGCTAGGGATGGTGATGATCGCGTCGGCGAGGTCGAAGTAGGCGTCGATGACGATCTCGTGGCGTTCGTAGCAGCGTTGGAGGCGGTTGAACGCGGTGTGCCAGGAGTTCGTGCGCTCTATGTGCCAGCGGCTGCTGGCCTGGATGGGCGCCTTCTCACCCTTGTGCGTGATCTGTCCGTGCAGGCCGCGGCCAGCGAGTTCGTCGCGGGTCTTGCCCGAGTCGTAGCCGGAGTCCTGGTGCACGGTCATGTCTTCCGGCAGCGGCCCGATGTCGCCGAGCTTGTCCAAGGTGGGCGCCAGCAGTGGCGAGTCGTGACGGTTCGCCCCCGTGAGGATTCGGCCCAGCGGGATGCCCTCACCTTCGACCATCAGTGAGCGTTTCATGCCTTGCTTGCGGCGGTCGACCGGAGACGGGCCAGCCACCTCCCCGCCACCGGGAGCCTTGGTGATACACCCATCCACCGCGATGTTCTCCAGCAACAGGCCCACGATGCGGTCGTAGGCCGCCAGCGTGATCGTCTTCAACCTGGCGAACACCCCGAGTGTGATCCACTCGTCACGGCGGTTGCGGATCGTGGACGCCGAGCAGAAGGCGTCCGCGATGCCCTCGTAGGAGCAGCCGAACCGCAGCACCTGCACCAGCTTGTCGAACACGACCCGATCCGGGATCCGACGACGGTGACACCCCAGTGGATGAGACGGATCGAACACAGGTCGGGCGGGCAACAACGCGGCGAATTGGTCCCACAACGGGTTGATAAGCCATGATGGCAGGGCAGGCACGGGTACTCCAGGTGATCACGAAGCGTCAGCAACTTCATGATCACCGAACCCGTGCCTGCTCATCACTCCAGGCCAACCAATCTGCGCGGCCTCTTATACCGGCAGCTCGATCGAGTCCGGCGATGAAGGTGTGGTCGGCCGGGGCAACCGGGTCAACGGGCTGATCACTCCGTTGCGCCCGATGAACCTCGAAGGCGCCAACGGCAAGAACCCGGTGTATCACGTCGGCAAGCTCTACAACGTGGCTGCCCGACGCATCGCGCAACGGCTGCATGAGCGGTTCGGCGGTTATGCCGAGGTGCACCTGGTGAGCGCCACCGGCCAGCTGCTGGCCCGGCCGTGGCAGACCGTGGTCCGCCTATCCCGGCCGGATGTGGATCACGACGAGGTCCGGGCCATCACGCGCGATGTGCTGACCCGGTTCCCCGAGCTGACCCGGGAGATCATGTCCGGTGAGCTGCTGCTCGCGTGAGGACTTCGGCTTCCACGATCTCCGCGATGTGCGGCCACGGTGGTCCGGTCATGCCGACCTCGGCCCAGTAGGAGCGCTGTGCCCGGACCAGCCGACCCACGCCACTGGCCGCCAATGCGGTCGGGATATGCCGCGTCACGCGGCGTAGGGCGCCACCAGGCCGTGGCCACTCGGTCGGACTCCGGCCATGATCAGCAGCGTTGCCGTTCGGACCGCGTCCAGCACGTCGACATCGACGTGTTCGGCGTCGATGCCGAACGTCGTCTCGGCCCAGGACACGGGTGAGAGCAGCCAGCGCAGCCGCTCGAGTCCGGAGCCGAGGTCGGTGGCCATGTAGCGCGGGTCGGTGGTGTGCCAGAGCAGGACGGCGTCGGCGAAACCGACGCCGTTGCAGCTCATGTGCAGCGTGACGCCGCTGACCGTCTCGCGCTGCCACACGGTCGGGTTCCCGGCGATGCGCAGCCGCCCGGCGTGGATCCCGACGGCGGACAGCGCGTCGAGCTGCGACCCATGCGGAGGTGCTGGCCCGGTTCGGCCACGCTCTGTCCGATCCGACCCGCGGCCGGATCCTGCTCGCGTTGCGCGACGGTCCGGCGTACCCGGCCGACCTGGCCGACACCTTTGGAGTGTCGCGCACCAACCTGTCCAATCACCTGGCCTGCCTGCGCGGCTGCGGACTGGTCGTGGCCGTGCCCGAGGGCCGTCGGACCCGCTACGAACTGGCCGAACCCAAGCTGGTCCACGCCCTGGACGACCTGCTCGGTGTGGTGCTCACCGTTGACCCGCAAGCCTGCCCAACGGCCGAGACCGAGGAGTGCTGCTGATGGCCACCACCCCCATCCAGATCACCACCTCGCCGGCGCGACGGTCGGTGCCGGCCCGGCGGGTGCGCTGGCTGGTCGCCGCGACCATCACCTACAACATCATCGAAGCCATCGTGGCGATCACCGCCGGCACCATCGCCTCCTCCACCGCGCTGATCGGGTTCGGGCTCGACTCGGTCATCGAGGTGTCGTCGGCCGCCGCGGTGGCCTGGCAGTTCTCCGCCCGCGACCACACCACCCGCGAGGCACGCGAGAAGACCACCCTGCGGTTCATCGCCGGATCGTTCTTCCTCCTGGCCGTCTACATCACCGTCGAATCGATCCGCACCCTGCTCGGCGCCGCCGAGGCCGACCACTCCCCGGTCGGACTGGTGTTGGCCGCGGTCAGCCTGGCGGTCATGCCCGCGCTGTCCTATGCACAGCGGCGCGCCGGACGCGAACTCGGGTCCGCGTCCGCGGTGGCCGATTCCAAGCAGACCCTGCTGTGCACCTACCTGTCCGCCGTGCTGCTGGTCGGTGTCGGACTCACCAGCCTGTTCGGCTGGTCTTGGGCAGACCCGATCGCCGCGCTGGTGATCGCCGCGATCGCGGTCAGGGAAGGCCGCGACGCCTGGCGCGGCGACGCCTGCTGCACCGTCCCTCACCTCACGCCCGACGAGCACCATGACCAGGACGGGTGCGGGTGTGGACCCGACTGCGACTGCCGCCAGGCACCAGCCAGCGAGGACGACCACCCGCACACCCAGCGAGGCGGGTCGTGATGGCCTGGGTGGCGTTCGCGCTCTACCTCCTCGGGATCGCGACCGCCGGCGGGCTACGCACCTGGCTGCGCCGCCGCACCGATCTTCGCCACCACCCACCCGACCCATCGCGCCGTTCGATCACCCGGTCATCGCAGTCCCCGCGCTGGTGGTGGCCCTGGCCGGGTACGTCGGCGTCCTGGCCGCCCAACGGGCCATGGGCGCCTCCTGGCGCGTCGCATCGACCCCGACGAACGCACTGATCTGGTCACCCGCGGCATCGCGGTGCGCCATGCGGGATCAGTGACCGCGGGCGCGGCGAGCACGGCATGGCGGAAGTTTCGACGGGGTCGCCGAGTCGGTGCGGTCGCCGCTGGCGAGCAGGAAGCCCGGGAACCGGTAGCCAAACCGGTGCAGGGCACCGGTGCCGCTGTGCAGCTGGCCCTCGCGTAACTGGAACCCGAAGGCGTTGGCGACGCGATTCACGACGTCCCACACCAGGTTCACCGCCAGCGCTTCCTGCACCGTGTGGTCCGGCACGTCAGCGACCACACTCGCATCGACGACGTCTGGTGCCGTGCTCACCTCGGCGAGGAACTCGCGGACCGCGCGCAGTTCCGGGCGCGGCGAGTCCGGGTCGGCCGGGGTCGATCTCGCCGTGGCCGGAGATGCGGGTCATCTCGGTGTGCGAGTCCATGCGGAAGGGACACTGGAACAGCGGTGCGGTGCACATCGCGAGGTACTCCCGTCGCCCGCGGTCCAGTACGACTCGCCGCGCATCACGGGCACCGTGATCGCCAGCAATGGGCGGGCGAGGAAACCGGGCCGGTACAACAGGGTCCGCACGATGTCCGGTGCGTCCCGTGTGGCGGTATGGAGGAACAACCGCGCTCGCGGCACGGTGCCCGGTGTCGAGAATGGACAGTCTCATATTGGCTTCCCTCAGGGTATGAAGGTGTCGGTGCACCGGAGGACGAACAGACCACCTGGATCTCGACACCCGGCCAGGTGGTTTGTCAGTCCCGGGCCGTGGCGGCGATGACGCCGTGGACGGCCTGGGCGATGCGGCCGCCGGATCCATGCAGTACTCGCCGAAGATCACCAGCAGCGGCACGCCAAGGGACCTCAGCCGGTCCGGAAGAGCCTTCTCGTCCAGGTACTCGCGGGACGCCCGGCCGGCTGCGGTGAAGGAGTGGTAGGTCATGCCGCGCACGTCATCCACGAACTGTTGGGGAATGTCGAAATCGTCGCGGCCGAATGCAGACGCCATGCCTTCACGGATCTGCTCGTCGGTCAGCTGCGACCATTGCGAGGATCCGACGGCGAACGGTTTCGCGATAGCGGCGTCCAGGCTCGGGCCGGTGTTGATCAATGCGAGTGCGGTGATCAGGTCCGGGCGTTGCGCGGCCAGCGCGGTGGCGACGACGCCACCGGTGGAATGACCGACCACCGTGCAGTGCTCGACCCCGACCCGATCCAGCGCCGCGGCCACCAGATGTCCCTGTCCGGGAATCTGGTAGTCACCATCGTCGGGCTTGGCCGATCGGCCGTATCCGAGCAGGTCGATCCGGATGACGTGATGGACGCTGGTCAGCAGCGGAACCAGCGGGTCCCACGAGCGGCTCGAGGTGGCGTAGCCGCGGATGAGGGAGAACGGCCGCGCCATCGCGCCGGCCCTCTGTTCCGTGTGGTCAAGGCAAGCTGTGTTGCGTGGTGACGCAGACTGCTGGCACCTCAGCGCACGCTGAACTTGTCCAATCCGACGAGCTTGTGGAACAGCAAGGTGACGACTGCTGCGGCACCGACGACGAGCAGGCCGAACGCTGCCATGGTGTTCGGCGCATAGCCGCTGGCCAGCTGGGAGTACATGAAGACCGGTAGCGGGTTGGCCTGCGGGGTGGAGATGAACAGCGAGATCGCCACGTTGATGAACGACATGATTGCCGCGTAGAGGCCGGCGACCATCAGCGTGGGCCGCAGCATCGGTAGCACGACACGCCTCAGCGTCCGCAGTGGGCGGGCGCCGAGCGAGCTGGAGGCTTCGATCAGCGACCAGTCCAATGCGTACAGGCCCGACACGATCGTCCTCGTGCAGTACGGCACGGTGATGAGCATGTGGCTGGCGATCAGGAGCGTGGTGCCCGTCGGCAGGTCCAGCTCTCGCGTGTAGCGCAGGAGGGCGAGGCTGACGACGATCTGCGGCACCAGCAGCGGAGCCATCAAGAACGCTGTCGCGGTTTCCCGCCCTCGGCCCTTTCTCCGGAACAACGCCAGTGCCGCGATGAGCCCGAGGATGACCGACAGGATCGTGGCGAACACCGCCACGACAACGCTGGTCGTGAAGGCGCTCCAGTACTGATCGAATTCGAACGCGTCGGCGAACTGCGTCGTGGTCAGCGACGACGGTGGGAAGCCAACGTCTTGGTTCGGCGTGAACGCCGCGAGGACGACGACCGCGATGGGCGCCAGGATGAACACGAACACGAGCACCACGACGACGGTGCCAACGAACCGCGGCATTCGCAGGTCGGGAATGGAGAACATCAGCCGACGGGTCGCTCTGGTCAACGGGTTGGGTCCACGTCGACGGGAGGGCGTGACCGCGGCCCCCTTCATCGATCTCGCCGCCTGCGCGTTGCCGGCGCGGCCGAACAACAACGTCAGCACCATGACTATCACCAGCAGCGTGACACCTGCGGCGGCGGCGAAGGACCAGTCCAGCGTTACGTTCACCTTTTGATAGATGAGCGTGCTGATGACCACGACCCGCGGCGAGCCGATGATGCTGGGCGTCACGAACGAGGTGATCGACAGCAGGAAGACGAAGGTGCAGCCGGCCACCAAGCCGGGGACGGAGGCCGGCAGGATCACCGTCAGGAACGACTTCGCGCGGTTCGCGCCGAGCGAGTGCGCGGCCTCCACGAGTCGACCGTCCAGGGTTTGCAGCACGGCGTAGATCGACAGGACCATGAACGGGAGGTACTCGGTGCTCATGGCGATCACGACACCGGTGCGCGTCCCAAGGAAGGTGATCGGATCATCGGTCAGTCCGATCGACGTCAGGATGTAGTTGACCAACCCGTGGTTCGCCAGCAGTTTCTGCGCCCCGAGGGTTCGCAGGTTCACGTCCGTGAACAGGGGAGCGACCAGCACGACGAGCATGAGGCCCTGAACCCACGGGCGAACCTGGGTCAGCCGTAGCGCCACGGGGAACGCGAGCACCGCGCATACGGCACAGACCATCAGGGCCAACAGGAACGTCTGGGTGACGATCTTCAGGTAGAAGGGGTCGGAGAAGATGGCCACGTACTGGCGCAGCGAACCGTCGACGATGAGATCCGCGCCCTCGGTCCGGCCGAAGCTCACCGCGATGAGCCCGGCCAGCGGCACGAGGAACATGATCAAGTAGAACGCCGCATGCGGTGTCAGCGGAGCGATCAGGCCGAGAATTCGCCTGCCGCCGCGGCGATCCACCTTTTGTCGTCCCTGCGCGGAAGTGCCGTCCGGAGGGCTCTCGATGCTCGTGCTCGTGGAAGTCATGCGTCAACACCCAGTCAGCGGTTTCCTATGGCATTCCTGGATCAACCGCTCATCTCGCGAGTCCAGCGGTCCACCCACTGAGCGCGAGTCTTGCCGATCTCGCCCCACGGCAGCGACTGCACCTCGTCCACCTTCGGCATCTTGGCCTGGGTGTCCGGTGACAGCGTGATGTCCTTGCGCGTGGGGAGGAAGAACTGGTCCTCGGCGAACTCTTTCTGGAAGGGCTCGTCGAGCATGTGCCCAATCGCGTCTCGAGCGAGATCGGCATTCGGCGCGCCGACCGGGATTGTCGCGACGTTTCCCATGAGGGCGGCGCCCTCCTTCGGCGTGATGAAATCAACTTTGACGTTCGGGGCCGCCTTCTGGAACTGCCACGTGAACGCCGACGACCGCACGGCGAGCCAGATGTCCTGCTGCTCCCACAACTCGTTCACGTCGTTTTCGGAGGAGTACTGCAGCACGACATTCGGACGCAGTTCCTTCAGCTTGTCCCACACCTTGTCATTGCTCGCGTAGTTCCCATCGGCGTACATCTTGGTGAGCATCGCGATGAACGTGGTGCCGTTGGCGTTCTTCCCCGGATCGGGCACCGCGATGTGCCCCTTATAGTCTGGATTCCACAGGTCCTCGAACGAGGTCGGCTTGTCGATCTTGTCTGGGTTGTACCCCAGTCCCAGGGTGAAGCCCGAGACCATGTACCCGCCTTCTTTGGCGAAGTCCTCGATCTCGTCCGCATGAGGGACCTTCGGGTCGAGCTTCTCGACGACGCCGTCGGCCACCGCGGTCAACGCGTCCGGCACGGCGAGCATCGCGACATCCATGCTGGGCTGGCCCTTTTCGGCGTATATGGTGTTGATTCGCGCACCGCCCGTCGCGAGCACGAGGGTGACCTCGGCACCGGACTCGCGCATCGCCTTCGCGACGTAGTTCTCGTACACCGGTTGCTGCGGTCCACCATAGACACCCAGCACCACTTTGCCCGGCTCGGCGCTGGCCGACCCCCCGCTCGACGAACCGTCGCCGCATGCAGCGAGCGCTCCACCGAAAAGAAGTCCGCCGCTGGCGAGCCCAGCGGCTCTGAGGACCTCTCGGCGCGACAAGCGCCGTTGCTTGCTGAACCCGTTCATTCGTCGACTCCTTTGAGGTGGCTTTTTCGAACGGCTCACGAGATGAATTGTTTGTAGCACGCGCAGGCAGATGGCGCCTGGCGGCCTTGGTAGCAAGGTCGTTACAAGTTATGATTGAGACCGATACATTTGCGTCCAAGGCCGGTAGCGTTTAGGACGAGTATCTCATTGATGGACAAGTAGGTTCAGCAATCGTACGCTTAAAAATGGTCGTCCGCCAGTTCTAGTTGTGGGATATATTCTGCGCAATTCGGTTATTTCTCCTCGCATTCTCGAGGTCCCGAGGGATCAGCCTCCGTGACCGTTCTCCAATGACGCCGCCTTCGGCTTTACGGGCGACCGCGACGGCAGGGCCACCGTTGCCAGGCCCGGCATGGTCGTGGCGCCGAGCTGGTTCTCCCCCCACACTTCGCAGTCGACGAGGTGCTGGTCGTTCTCCACGCGGGTCCCGACGACCCGGCCCTTGAGCCAGGTGGTGTCGCCGATGACGTTGAAGCCCCGCAGCTCCGCGCGAAGGCGAACGAGCCGGCCAAGGTCGCCGATCCAGTTCGTGAGCAGGCTTGCGAGCCAGGAGATGCGTTGCGGCCCATAGTCATAGCTGCCAGGCGCGCCGACCTGTTTTGCCACTGACGCCTGAACGTGTCCTGCCCCGGTGTACTCGAGCCCGCCGCCCGCGGCCCGGTTCCGGAAGAAGTGTGCCGGATGCTTGTCCGACTCCCGGAGCATCACCCCGTGGGCTCCGCGTGATCGGCCTACGCCAATCAGATACGCGGTGATGTCCATGGCGGTCAACGGTCCGCGTACGATCGCGGGGATCTCGGTGCCCGGGGTGAGGTCTTCGTAGTAGAGCGTTCGCCCGGCGGTGAGGTCCTGCCATTCCTTCCGTGCGGTGGCCTCGATGAGGTCAAGGTCCTCCGTGGTGTAGTCGTGCCGGCCCCGGCCGGAGTCGTCACCCTTGGGCTTCCTGGCGCCTTCGCGGGATGCCCGGCGTTCGTGCCGGGTGCTCCAGCCCTCGGCCTCCGCCACGAGCTCGTCGCGCTGGTTGTAGTAGCAGGTGACCGTCCGCGTCAGCACGAGGCGGCCGGACAGGCGGCTCTCCTTTTCCTCGACACTCGTCACTTGCTCGGTACAGGACAGCGTGTCGCCCGGTTTGACCGTGCGGTGAAAGGTCCAGTCGTTGCCCCCGAAGAAGCCGTGCACCCCGGGCAGGCCGAAGCGTGTCCGGCCTGGATAGTGCCGTGCATACGGCAGGCACGGATGGCCGATGATTCCGCCCCACCGGGTCCACTTGGCGTACTCCTCGTCGCAGAACAACGGGTTGAGGTCACCGATGCCCTTGGCGAACAGACCCATCGACTCGGTGGTGACCGCTCGCAGGAAGCGTTCCGTTCGCAAGTGGACCCCGACCAGCGCGCGAAGCTTGTCCATGGCTTCCTCGGTGATGCGGCCCTCAGGGAGTTCCTGCTTCTCGGGCGGGCTTTGGGTCATCGATGGTTCCTCCGGTGGTCCTCTCAAGGAAACGAGACAGGACGTCAGGTCAATGAAACAGCTGGTCTTCCTCGAGCTTGCGGCGCTCGTCGGGCGCCATGCCCAACAGATCGCCGTACACGTAGTCGTTGTCCTGACCGACCGACGGCGACCAGCGACGGTTGCCGACCGGCGAGCCACTGAACTGCCACGGCGCGTTCAGCGCGATCCTGTCGTCCTGTCCAGGCCGCGTCATGGTGAGCACCATTCCCCGGGCCCGCAGGTGCGTGTCCTCGACGAGATCGCGGCCCGACATCACGGGAAACGCGGCCACACCACGAGCCTGGCAGCGAAGGGTCACCTCGTAGGCGTCGAGCTGCCCGGTCCACTCCGCGATGCGATCGTCCAGTTCGTCCTCGTGTGTCTTCCTCCCGTGCACATCGCTGAACCGCTCGTCGGCACACCATGCCGGTTGGTCCATCGCCGCACACAGCGCGCGCCATTGCGCGTCCGTGGCCGCCACGATGCTCACCCATCGGTCCCGGCCACGACACCGGTAAACGTTGTGGGGAGCCGAGTACGGTGACCGGTTGCCGTACCGCTGGGGCTCGGCGCCGGTCATCCCGTACTCGGTGAACACGTGTCCCATGAGGACCGCCGCGACCTCGCGGTTCGCCAGGTCGATGTAGCCGCCCTGCCCGCTGCGGCCGCGCTTGCGCAGCGCGGACAGCACGGCCAGAGCACCAGCCAGCCCGCACGCGTGATCCATGGAGTTGCGCAGCTCGAGGGGCGGTCCGTCCGGATAGCCGATCGCGCCGCCCAGACCCGCCAGTGCGGCGAACGCGGGTGCGTAGCCCGCCATGCGTGAGTCCGGGCCCGTCTGGCCGGCGGTGGACAGCGACAACATGACGAGGTCGTCCCGCACCTTGCGCAAGTCCTCATAGGACAGCCCAAGCCGCGACATGACGCCGGGACGGTAGTTCTCCACCACGACGTCGCTCTTGGCGACGAGCCGGCCGACCACGTCCTTGGCCTGTGGATGCTTGAGGTTGAGCGACGCCGAGAGCCGGCTGGACAGGAGCTGGTCGTAGGGCGCCACATAGTCGCGCCCGTACATCGGGTGCGTCTTGCGGTGGGAGTCCGGCTTGTTCCTGCTCTCGATCCGGATTACCTCGGCACCCAGCATCCCGAGCATGAGCGTGCAGTACGGGCCGGACGCGTACCAGGAGAAGTCGGCCACCCGGACCCCTGCGAGAGGCAGCTTGCCGTTGAAGTCCATTGCCCGCACCTCCACCGTCAGATGATCGCGTTCGCGCGAAGAAGCGAGAGATCGTTGTCGCTCAGTCCGAGCTGCTCGCCGAGCACCTGCTCGGTGTGCTCTCCCAGCAGCGGAGCCGGCCGGCGCGGCACCGGGTCGGCACCCGTCTGGAAAGGCAGCCGTGGCTGGGGGAGCGGCCCCTTGCCGGGGTAGTCCACGTCGACGAAGAAGTCACGCCAGCGAGAACGTGCCTCGGTCAGCACCTCCCCGGTCCCGAGGTACGCGGCCACCGGAAGCCCGAGTTCCTGGCCACGCTCACAGATCTCGGCACGGGTCTTGTCCGCCGCCCACTCGGCGATCCGGCTGTTGATCTCCGGTCCGTTGACCGAACGGTCGGCCCCGGTGGCGAACCGGTCCTCGGCCGCCCAGGCGGGTGAGTCCATCAGCCGAACGAGCAACTCCCACTGGTGCTGCTCGAGCGGCAGCACCTCGACGTGACCGTCCTGGCACGCCACCACGCCGCCGAAGGTGAACCGCCGGTTGTCGCGCGTCTCGAGCACGCCGTCGACGTAGCGCATCGCGGTCAGGTGGTTGAGCGACACCTGTGCTTCCTGTGCGGAGGCGTCGACGTGCTGCCCTTCGGCGCCATCGCCCAGTGCGACGAGCGCTGCCACGGCGCCCGTGGCGGCGGTCAGGCCGGTCTGGTAGCCCGCGAGGAACGTGCCGGCGGTGACGGGTGGGCGGTCGGGGAGGAGGTCGTGGTTGAGGCCGGCGCCCAGGACGTAACCCTCGCCCCCGCCGTGAAACACCGTGAGGTCGTACGCGGCGAAGTCCCGGTACGGTCCGGAGAACCCGAACGGCGTGACGGTGACCACGACCAGCCGCTCGTTCGTCTCGTGCAGCGTGTCGAAGTCGAGACCCCACTCCACCGCCGTGGCCGGCGGCAGGTCCATGCAGACCACGTCGGCCGTCGACAGCAGCCCGGCGAGCAGGTCGCGTCCCTTCGGCACCGTGAGGTCGACGGTGACGCTGGACTTCGACGCGTTGAGGTAGGCGAACATCGGCGACATCTCCGCGCGCGGCGAGGTCGGTCCCCACCGGCGGGTGACGTCACCCCCTTGCGGCGGCTCCACCTTCACCACGTCAGCGCCCAGGTCGGCCAGCAGCCGACCGCAGAACGGCACGGCCACCCCGTGGCCGACCTCGACGACTCGCGCGCCTTCCATGCCCCACATCAGTTCGTCCTGACATCTGAAGGCCTGAGTACCAGGCGGCCGAAGTTCGTACGGTTCTCGATCGACTCGTGCAGGAGCCTCGCGCCGTCGAGCTCCTCGACGCGGCCGACGACGGGGCGCAGCGACCCGTCCGAGATCAGCCCGAGGACCTGCTCCAGCTCGGCGCTGGTAACCCGGCGCGAGCCCACGACCGAGATCTGCGACCGGAAGAGGTCGACCAGGTCGAGCTCGACCTTCTCGCCGGCGTGCCCGCCGACGACGATCAGCCGGCCGTTGACCCCCAGCGCCGACATGGCCGCCGCGAAGTAGGGGCCACCCGCCGTGTCGACGACGAGGTCGACGCCCTTCCCGTCCGTCCAGTCGCGCGCACGGTCCGCCAGGTTCTCCGTGGTGTAGTCGACCCGTTCGACATGGCAGAGCTCGGCGAGCCGGTCTAGCCGGCCGGAACTTCCCGCCGCCGCCATCACCCGCGCACCGCAGAGGTTGGCGAGCTGCACGACCGCGACGCCGACGCCGCCCGTCGCACCGGTCACGAGCACCCGATCGCCGGGACACACCCGGGTCATGCCCACGAGCACGTGCCACGCCGTGCCGAACGCGACCTGAGCCGCCGCGGCGTCCTCCCAGGAAAGGCCCGCCGGAATGGGGGTCAGGCACCGCCCTGGAGCGACGAGGTACTCGCTGTATCCGCCGGGTACGTGCACGCCCGGCAGGCGGCCGTTGAGGCAGTGGTTGTCCTCGCCCGCCATGCACGGGCCACAGGTGCCGCAGGAGTAGTGCGCACGCACCATCACCCGGTCGCCCTCGCGCCAGCGTCGGCATTCCGGCCCGACCTCGGCGACCACCCCGACGGACTCACGCCCGAGGACATGCGGGAACGCGATCGGGTAACGCGACCGTCCGGCTCTGATGTCGAGGTCGAGGTGGTTGACCGCACACGCCGCCACCTGGACCAGCACCTCGTCCGCCTTCGGCCGCGGCGTGGCCTGGTCGGCGAGCCGGAGCACCTCCGGCCCGCCGAACGAGTCGAACTGGACGACTTTCATGGTGTGCCGACCGCCGGCTGGGCAGCGTCGACGTCGTCGGCGCGGTCCGCACGAAGCAGAGCGGTGGCCTCGACATCGACGACGTACGTTTCGGGGTCGAGCGCGACCCCGTACACCTCCCGGGCCTCGTCCACACCGACATAACCGCGTCGCACGTCCGTGACGACGTCGTCGACGTCCCGGTGGAACGGATGCCCGTAACCGCCCCCGCCAGGCGTGCGGTAGGTCAGCTCGTCACCGGGCGCCAGCACGCTCTCGTTGCCGAGCCGGTCGTGCGTCGACGCGACGCCGTTGACCATGACGGTCCCCAGCCCGCCGTCATGCCCGCCGAACAAGCCCTGCGCGGGTTTGCGCAGCCGCCCGGGGAACACCGAGATGACGACGTCCTTCTGCGGATGCAGGTCGCCTTCAGCCCGTGCCCGGATGGTCAGTCGTTCGCCGAGTCCGCCACGGGTCTTGCCGGCGCCACCGGAGTTCGGCCGGTACTCCCTGCACTCGACGAGGAGCGGTGTCTCGGTCTCGATCACCTCGGCCGGGATGTCGCGCACGTTCGGCGGGAAGGTGACGGTGGAGATGCCGTCCTTGTCCGGCCGGGCACCCAGCCCGCCCATGGCGTGCGCGTTGAGCAGGAAGGGGCTCATGTCCCGGCGGTATCCCGCCATCGTGAACAGCCACACCGGACACGCCCCGGAGCCGGCGAGGACGGCCTCCGGGATGGCGTCGCCCAGCGTGCGGAAGAGCAGGTCCGGCAGGCGAAGCCCGACGAAGTGCCGCCAGTGGCAGGCCGCGGGAAACTCCGCGTTGAGAAGGGATCCCTTCGGCGCCACGATCTCAATAGGACGGTACGACCCGTCGTTGTTCGGCAGGAACGGGGCGAGGGCCAGCTTGAACCCGAGCACCGTGTACGCCCGGGTGTAGTTGAGCACGCAGTTGATCGGCTTCTCGACCTGTGGCGACGTGCCGGTGAAGTCGACGAGCACCCGGTCCGACTTGACCTCGACGGCGACCTTCGCGACGAGGGGGCTTCCGTCGTCCCCCTTCTCCTCCAACTCGGCCGATCCGTGATAGATACCGGGACGAAGCTGGCCGATGGCCGCTCGCATCTGCCGCTCGGTCCGCTCGACGATGGCGTTCGCCAGCGGCACGAACGAGTCCATGCCGTACTCGCCCATCACGCGGACCAACCGCGCACACCCCACGGCGGTCGCGGCGACCTGTGCCCGGATGTCGCCGAGCACCTTGTCCGAGAACCGGACGTTGAGCCGCATGATGTCGATGACGTCGTCGTTGGGCACACCGGCGCGGTACAGCTTGACCGGCGGCAGCAGGATCCCTTCCTCGTACACCTGCCGGCTGTGCGGCGAGGCCAGCCTGCCGCCGATGTCCATCTGGTGCGCCGAGGTGATCACGAGCCCGACGAGTTGGTCGCCCCGGAAGGCGGGGGCGCCGATGTACATGTCGTTGTTGTGCCCGCAGCCGATCCACGGGTCGTTCGTCACGAAGACGTCGCCCGGCTTCATCGACTTGGTGACGGGGTGCGCGAGCAGCTCCCGCGCGAGGTAGGGCATCGCGCCGATGTGCCCGGTCGCCGACTGCGAGGACTGCGCCATCATCGTGCCCGTGTGGTCGAAGACGCCACAGGAGTAGTCGTGGTTCTCCCGCAGTACGGTCGAGAAACCGGTCCGCGCGATGCTGGTGCCGACCTCGTCCGCGATGGAGATCATGCGCGACCACAGCACTTCGAGCAGAATCGGATCGAACTCGGCGTCGTTCACGGCAGCACTTCCTTCAACGTGATCAGCAGGTGACCGGGCTGCGTGACCTCCAGCTCCGCGTACGGACCTATCAACGTGGTGCACTCGTTCTCTTCGACGATCGCCGGCCCGGCGACCCGGGCTCCGGCCGGCAGGGCGTAGCGGTCGTACACGTCGAACTCCGCCCACTCGCGCGTGACGGGGTCCATGGCGCGCCGGGTGCCCTTGCGCGCCGAGGCGGCGTCGCCCGCCTGGGGTGGGCGCGGCATCGTGGCCGCCAGCTCGGTGGTCACGGCCCGACCGAGCAGCCGCAACCGCAGCAGACCGCGTGGGACGTCGTCGTAGGCATGTCCGTACTGCGCGGCGTAGGCCTCCAGGAAGCGCTTGCTGAGCTCGTCCGGATCGAAGACCGGCGCGCTGCCGATCGGGATGGTGATGCTCGCGTCCTGACCGGCGTAGCACACGTCCGCGGCGTACTCGAACTGAAATTCCGCGGTCGCTTCCGCCTGTACCAGAACGGCGGTCGCCTCCGCGGTCATCTCCTCGAACCGCGCCACGACGTCGTTGGGGCTCAACTGGTCCAGGTCACCCCGCACCGACTGCACGAGCGAGTACGACACCGGCGCGATGAGGAAGCCGAGGGCCGACGCCAGTCCCGCGGCGTTCGGCACGATGACGCGGGGAACACCCAGCTTCCGTGCGACACCGTAGGCATGCACCGGGCCGGCGCCACCGAACGCCACCATCGTGAGCTTCGAGGCATCCATGCCCCGCTCGGCGAGATAGCCCTGCGCGGCGGCCATCATGTTCTCGTTGACGACGTCATGGATCCCGAAGGCCGCCCGCTCCACGTCCAGCCCGAGCGGTTCGCCGACGTGTTGCCCGATCGCGGTCTCGGCGGCCGCCTTGTCCAGCCGCATCTCGCCGCCGAGGAAGTACCCGGGATCGATGTATCCCAGCGCGACGTCGGCGTCGGTGACCGTGGGGCGTTCGCCCCCACGCGCATAGCACGCCGGCCCGGGGTCGGCGCCCGCGCTGGCCGGGCCGACACCGATCAGGCCACGGTCGTTGATCGCGGCGATGCTGCCACCGCCGGCACCGACCTCGATCAGGTCCACGGTGGGCACGGCGACCGGAAGCCCGCTGCCCTCGCGGAAGCGCAGTGCCCGGTCGACCTCGTACTCGGCCGTGATCGGCAGCTCGCCATCAATGACGACGCAGGCCTTGGCCGTGGTGCCGCCCATGTCGAAGGCGAGTACGTCGGTGATGCCGATCTCGCGGGCGATGTGGCTGGCGCCCAGGACACCCGCGACCGGCCCGGACTCCATGATCCGCACGGGGAACGCCGCTGCCGCCGACTTCGCGATCAGACCACCGCTGGAGTGGGTGAGCAGCAGCGCACCCGTGCAACCCGTCTCGATCAGCCGGTCCTCGAGCTCGTCGAGGTAGGCGGCGATGAGCGGACGCGTGTAGGCGTTGATCACCGTCGTGCTGGTCCGCTCGAACTCCTTGATCTCCGGATGTACCTCGCTGGAGATCGACACCAGGACGTCCGGCAGCTCCTGCTTGAGGATGTCGTAGATCTGGCGCTCGTGGGCCGGGTACGCGTAGGCGTGCAGCAGCACGACCGCCACGCTCCGCACGCCGAGATCGCGCAGCCGCTGCGCGATCTGCCGGACTTCGGCCGGGTCGACCGGGACGAGCGACTCGCCGTCCTTGGACATCCGCTCCCGGATCTCGAGCCGCAGGTCGCGGGGCACCAGCGGCGGCGTGTGACTGCCGACGATGTCATAGACGTCGTCGCGCATGTGCCGGCGCATCTCCAGCACGTCGCGAAAGCCGCGGGTGGTGACGAGTGCCGTCGTCGGCCCGCTCCGCTCGATCACCGCGTTGATCGCGAGAGTGGTGCCGTGGATGACGTGCCGTACCGCGGCCAGCGTGCCCGGTTGTCGTGCCTCCAGGTCCCCGAGGCCGGACAACACGGCGTTCGCCGGGTTGTCCGGGGTGGTGAGACGCTTGTGCGCCACCGCTTTGCCGGTGTCTGGGTCGAACAGAATGAAGTCGGTGAACGTTCCACCGACGTCGCAACCCAAACGCAGGTTCGCCACTGATGACACTACGCGCCTCCAGACACTTTGATCAGTGACGAGTCATCGACAGACCAGCCCAGGCGGACGGGGTCGCCGGCCCGGAGCTCGCCGGGCACTTGGTCCGCGCTCACGCAGGCGGACACGATGTCGCCGTTTCGCAGCCTGCACTTGAAACGCAGGGTCGACCCGAGGAACGTGCTGATCTCGCAGACGGCATCGACGTAGTTGTCCGTGTCGACCCGGTCGGCCGCGAGCAGCCGCACCCGCTCTTCCTTGATGACGAGCAGCGCACGCTGTCCGCTGCTGACGCCCGAGGTGGCCGGCGCCTTCAGCCGAAGGCCGTCATCCGTGGCCAGCAGCCCGGGCGAGTCCGCGGCCAGGACCCCGGTGAACACGGACGCCCGGCCGACGAACCCCGCCACGAACGGCGTGGCCGGCTCGTTGTAGATCTCGGCCGGGCTGCCGATCTGCTCGATGACGCCGTCGTGCATGCACACCAGGCGGTCGCTCATGGACAGCGCCTCTTCCTGGTCGTGGGTAACGAAGACCGCCGTGGTCCCCGTCTCGATCTGAATGCGACGGATCTCGTCGCGCATCTCCAGACGCAGCTTGGCGTCGAGATTGCTCAACGGCTCATCCAGCAGCAGCAGGCGCGGGCTGATCGCCAGTGCGCGGGCCAGTGCCACCCGCTGCTGCTGGCCACCACTGAGCTGCGCGGGAAAGCGATCGCCCATGTCCTCGAGGTGTACGAGCTCCAGGCATTCGCGGACCCGGTCCTGAATGACCGCCGACGGCTTGCGCCGGGCTCGCAGCCCGTATGCGATGTTGTCGCGGACGGTCATGTTGGGGAAGAGCGCGTAGCTCTGAAACACGACGCCGACATCGCGCCGGTGCGCCGGATGGCCCGTGATGTCGGCCGTGCCCAAGCGGATCTGACCCGAGTCGACCTGTTCCAGTCCCGCGATGAGGCGCAGCGTCGTCGTCTTGCCGCAGCCGCTCGGGCCGAGCAGGGAGACGAACTCACCCTGGGCGACGGAGAACGAGACGCCCTTGACAACGGACACTCCGTTGAACGACTTGCGCAGCTCGTGGACGGCGAGGCCCGAAGCGTTCGCCCCGCTGTCGTACTGGCCACCTGACTCTCGCGCCGCATCCGAGCGGTCGTTCCGGTTCGGGGTAGCTGTTCCCACCGTGGTTTCTCTCATGAGGCTGCCATCTCGCTCGCCCAGGCTTGACTTTTGTGGTGCCGCAGCCGCCGGGCAGGCCGAAGCCCGGCCGACGATGCCGGCGCGAACAGCAAGTGCGTCCTCGGATCTGTTCGCTTCATCGAGGAGTAGACATGCATACAAACTTGTGTGTCAAGCCTCCGCATCGTTCGACTCATCTCGATCGGATAACACCCCAAATGATCATGATCAACTTGTGAGTTGTGGAGCAAAGATGCAGGATATCTGAGGTGAGTCACGTTTGCTGGCCCGGCGACTGGGCGCCTTGACACGCTCATCGCATGATGTTCATATTGTACACAACATCGATCCCAAGCCCCGCTGATTGGCGGTCTGGTACTGCGGTGATCCGAAGGGACTCAGATGGTCGTACCGAACGAACCCCTGCTGACGGCGGCGACGACGGCGCTGCTGCTCATCGACTTCCAGGAGGATGTGGTCGGCACCTGTGCCGGCGACCTGCATCCCTGGGCGGTTCCCGCCGTCGAGCGTGCCGCGGAGGCGGCCGACTGGGCCAGGAGCAGCGGCATACCGGTCATCTGGGTCCGTGTTGAGCGCCGTCCCGACTACTCGGACGTGTTCGCCCACCAGACCGACACCGTGCTGGCGGGGAAGGGGCCCCAGGGCAAGCGTCTGGTCGCCGGCAGCCCAGGTGCCCGGCTCGTGCCGTCGCTCGTCGTCCAGCCAGAGGACCGAGTCATCGTCAAGCCGCGGGTCAACGCCTTCTACGGTACCTCGCTGGAAGTGGTCCTGAGACGACTGGGGACGGACACGGTCCTACTCGGCGGGGTCTACACGAACATGGGCGTCGAGTCGACCGCGCGGTGTGCCTATGACCGAGACCTGAACGTCGTCGTCATCAGCGACTGCTGCGCGGCCTACAGCCCCGACGTACACGACCACGCGATCACCAAGACCTTCCCGCGTATCGGGCGAGTCCGGACCCTCGATGCCGTCAAGTCGTTGCTGACCGAGGTGGCCAGATGATCCTCGAGGAGCTCGCGCGGTTCGGTGTCCGGCCTGCTGGCGCACTTCCGGACGCGGTCGTCACCGCGGCGGTAGAGTCCTTTGTGGACACTGTGGGTGTCGTCGTGCAGGGCTCGGCGACACCGGTGGGGCAGATCGCCCTTCGCTATGCACTCGACACCGGTCCCGGCGAGAGCCTGCTGGCCGCCGGGGGAGTGAGGTCGCCGGCGATCGCCAGCCTTGCCAACGCGACCGCGGCTCATGCCCAGGACTTCGACGACGCGACGACGCAGGTGCTGAGCGGTCACGTCAGCGCGGTCCTGGTGCCGGTGGCGTTCGCCGCGGGCCAGGCCACCGGTGCCAGCGGGGCGGAGATGATCGAGGCGTACGTCCACGGTTACGAGGTCGTGATCGCACTCGCTCGCGGCGTCAACCCGTACCACTACGAGGTCGGTTTTCACCCGACCGGCACGTTGGGCACCTTCGGTGCGGCGGTGACGGCGGCCCGGCTGTTCGGCCTGACCGAGCGGCAGACCGCACACGCCCTCGGCATCGCGGCGTCCTTCGCGTCGGGAATCAAGGCGAACTTCGGGACCATGACCAAGCCGCTGCACTGCGGGTGGTCCGCGCACGGTGGCGTCGTGGCCGCCTTGCTCGCCCGGCACGGTCATGAGGCGAATCCCGGCGCCTACGAGGCCGACCAGGGCTTCGGGCCGCTCTACGGTGGCCCGAACTGGCGGACGGATGAGGTCCTGGCCGGGCTCGGCACCGACTGGGCTCTCGTCAATCCCGGCGTGACGCTCCGCAAGCTGTGGCCGTGCTGCGGCTCGTTGTTGACCACCATCGAGGCGACCCAGAACCTCGTGGACGGACGACCCGTCGATCCTGACGACATCCTGGAACTGCACTGCGGTGTCCACGAGCGTCGCCTTCCCCATACGAACCGTCCTGGCGCCAAGGCCGGACACGAGGGACGCTTCTCGCTTCAGTACGTCACCGCTGCGAGCGCCCTCGGCCGCCGGATGACGGAGGACGACTTCACCGATCAGGCGGTCTCCGATCCCGTTGTACAGGCGCTCATGGCTCGGACCACCGTCGTCGGTGACCCTCGGCAAACCGGCCGAACCACCTTGATGGACGGTAAGGACTTCGGCGCGGTTGTCCGAATGCGACTCAAGGACGGGAGCACCAGGGAGTCCGTCGTGGATTTCCCCCGGGGCAGTAGCGCGCGGCCGCTGACGATGGCCGAGATCGCGACCAAGTTCGACCAGTGCGTCGCGCCCCGGCTGGGGCAGTCCCGTTCCGACGAGATTCTGCGTCAGCTGCAGGCGCTGCCCGACTTACCCGACTCCCGATCGATCCGCTTCGACGCAGAAGGGGCAACCGATGCCCGAGACATCATCAGCTGACAACGCGGGTGGCCGACCGGTACGCCTCGCACTCGTGCAGAACGCCGGCACTGGAGACGATCCCGCCAAGACACTCGCGGACCTCGTCGCCACCGCGGACAAGACCCTGACCGAGGAGCCGGCCGACTTTCTCGCGTTCTCGGAAATGGCGGCGACCGCGTACTTCTGCGGGACGAACGACCGCCGGTACTTCGACTGGGCCGACACCGTGCCCGGCCGGGCCACGGAAGAGTTCGGCAAGCTCGCACGCAAACACTCCACCCATATCTGGATCCCGCTGTTCGAACGAGGGCCGCGCAGTGGCGTCTACTACAACAGCGCCGTGCTGATCGGGCCGGACGGCGAGATCATTCCGGGCACACTGCCCGACGGCACGCAGGTGAGCGCCTACCGCAAGAACCATCTGTCCGACAACTACAACGCCGACCCGGGGACGAACGAGAAGTTCTTCTTCCGCCCTGGCCCGGGGTTCCCGGTGTTCGACACCGAGTTCGGCCGAGTCGGCGCACTGATCTGCTATGACCGTTCCTTCCCGGAGAGTTGGCGGATGCTCGCCCTGCACGGCGTGGAGCTCGTCTTCGTCTTCGTCGCGATCTTCCTCCGGCACCGGGCCAAGACGTGGGACTTCGAGCTTCGGTCGGCGGCCGTGCAGAACGGGTTTCACGTCGCCGCCATCAACAAGGGCGGGCTCGAGGTGGTCGAGGCAGAGCGACTCTTCTCCGGTCGCAGCCTGGTCATCGAACCGTTCGGTTCGGTCGTCGCCGAGGCGCCGGCGGACACCGGCGACGTCGTTCTCCGGCACACGATCGATCTGAGCGAGGGCGACCGGCACGGACATCGCTATCACTACCTCCGCGATCGCCGGCCGGAGATCTACCGGACCCTCACCACAGTCACGCACGTCTGACAGCCTCAGGAGCCAGCCATGACGTTCGACACGGTTGTCCGCGACTGCCGCATGGTCATCCCGTTCGTGGGTGTCGTCGACGGCAACATCGGCATCACGAACGGCACCATCGCCGCCATCACCCAGCCCGCCGAGAGCATCACGGGTCACCGGGTGATCGACGCCGATGGCCGCTATGTCCTACCCGGGGCCATCGACCCGCACGTGCACCTCGGGTATCTCGACCCCGACGGCGTCGGCTCGGAGTTCCGCAGCGAGAGCGGGCACGGCGCACTCGGCGGTGTCACCTCGTTCATCAAGATGGAGCGGACGTTCGAGCCCTACGGCGGACTGCTCGACCAGACGATCGACCTCGGCGAACGCAACTCCGTGCTCGACTTCGGATTCCACGTGACGCTGATGACCGATCAGCATCTCGCCGAGTTCGACAAGATCGCGCAAGCCTACGGCGTCACAAGTTTCAAGTTCTTCATGGGGATACGCGATCCGGAGCCCGGGTCGATCGCGAAGCAGGGCGTCGACGACGGCTTCCTGTGGGCCGGTTTCAACAAGGTGGCGACCCTCAAGGGCGGGGTTGCCCTGGTGCACGCGGAGAACCAGCAGATAATCTGGCGGCTTCGCAAAGAATGGCAGTCGGCGAATCGCGGCAACGATCGGCTCTCGTCATGGACACGGACATCACCACCGGTCGCCGAGGCCGAGAACATCCTTCGTGCCGGTTTTCTCGGGCATAACGCAGGCTGCCCCGTATATGTGGTGCACCTGAGCTCGAAGATGGGGTTGGACGTGGTGCACTCCCTGCGCGAGCACGGTTATCGCATCGACGCCGAGACGTGCCCCCAGTACCTCACTCATCACGAAGAATCGCCAGAGGGTTTTCTCGTCAAGGTGAATCCTCCGGTACGGTCTCCTGAGGACAATGAGGCGTTGTGGGCGGGCCTGGAGTCGGGCTCACTGCGCCACATGGGCAGCGACCACGGCGCCAAGACCCTGCACAACAAGCATCTCGACGGCACGATCTGGGAGGCGGCAGCGGGCTTCCCCGGCATGATGCACATTCTGCCGGTCCTGCTCTCCGAGGGCGTCAACCGAGGGCGGCTGGGTCTGCAGCGGGTGGCCGAACTGACGGCCGGCCAGCCGGCCCGCACCTTCGGCCTGCGCCAGAAGGGCACCATCCGAGTCGGCGGCGACGCCGACCTGGTCCTCGTCGACCTTGACGAGGAACGGACGGTCAGCCACAGCTGGCATCATTCCGGCGCGCCGTACAGCATCTACGAAGGTCACATGCTGAAGGGCTGGCCGGTGATGACCATGGTGCGCGGCACCGTCGTGGCGGAGGGCGACACCGTGGTTGGTGAGCCCGGCCATGGCCGGTACATCCGCCGCGACGTGAGTTGACCCGGGGCGTTCTCGTGAGCGAGCTGGCGAGCGAACCAATGTCACAGGGCGACCGCGAGCGGCGCCAGCCAGCCTGTGAGGGGGCGTCGTGAGCGGTCACATCGAGTTCGGTATCCGGCTACCACCGTGTTCGCCGATGCCGGCCGGCGTTGTGCAGGCGGTGGAGCTCGAGCGTCTCGGGTTCGACGCGATCTGGGTGCCGGACTCGCAGCTGCTGTGGCGCGACACCTGGGTCTCGGCCGCGGCCATCGCCGCGGCCACCAACTCCGTCCGCATCGGCACCGCGGTCACCAACCCGGTCACCCGGACCGCCGAGGTGACCGCCAGCGCGGCGGTCTCGCTCGACGAGCTGTCGGAACGGCGTTTCCGGCTGGGGATCGGCACCGGGGACAGCGCCACACGCGTCACGGGTGGTTCGGGGGCTCGGCTCCGCGAACTGCGGTCGGCGGTCGAGCTCATCGGCCGGCTGACCGCGGGGGAGTGGGTCTCGGCACCCGCACAGCGCGTCCGGCTCAAGGCGGCCGAGCACCGAACCACCCGGGTGCCGCTGTACCTCGGGGCCGCCGGCCCCCGGATGCTCCAGCTGGCCGCCGAGCTCGCCGACGGGGTCATCCTGCTGACCGGAAACACTCCCGCCAGCCTGGACTACGCCTTCGACAACATGGCGATCGGCGCGGAACGGGCCGGACGAGAGGTGGCGGACCTTCATGTGGTGCTGGCGATCCGGTGTCGCGTGGCCGCCGACCGGGCCGAGTCGGAGCGGCTGGCCCGCCCGTTCGCCGCGAAGTACGCGATCCGTTCGCCTGAGACACTCCGTGCCGCGGGCATCGTGCCCGTCGCCGCGGGCCGCGCGGACACGTACCCGGACCTCGCCCACGCCGAGGACTGGGAGCAGGCCATCGAGCTGACGTCGTGGATTCCGGATGACGTGCTGCGCGCGTTCTGCGACCGCCACATGGTCATCGGCACCGCGGACGAGGTGTCGGCTCGCCTCGGCGAGTTCATCCGGCGTGGCATCACGTCGTTCATGTTCATCGACTACGCCTCGTACGATCCGCCCATGGCGCTTGCCCGCGAGCTCGCGGCGTCCGTGCTGCCGCGGTGGCGATGAGAGGCTGGTCGAGATCATGCTCAAGCGGCCTCTGTGCGGCGCTGGTGCCGCGCCACAAAAGGTTCGGCACGCACCAGCCTTCCGTGGCACGGCACTATTCGGACTCGTAGACCAGCGCGTTCCGCGCGGCAAGCACGTGCATGCGCATCGTCATCGACGCGTACTCCTCGTCACGCGTCTCGAAGGCCCGGATGAGCTCCCGGTGGTGCGCGAAGCTTCTCGCCATCTGCTGATGGCTGTGCCGGGCATAGGTGCGGTACTCGACGGGCACGCCCAGTATCTGGTTCATCAGGCTGACCAGCCGCGCGTTGTCCGATGCCTGCACGATCATCCGGTGAAACGCCGCGTTGAGCGACGCGACGCGGTCCACGTCCGGGGTGGGTCCCTCGCCCGCCCGTTCCATCTCGTCGGCAATGTCCGTCAGCTTCCGGACATGCTCGGGCGACAGCCGCCGAGCCGCCAGACGTGCAGCGTAGCCCTCGACCAGCGAGCGCAGGTTGAGGACCTCGTCGACGTCCTGTTCGGACCACATCGCCACCTGCGCCCCCCTGTTCGGGGCGAACACGATGAGCCCATCCGACTGGAGCAGCCGGAGCGCCTCTCGGATCGGACTGCGGCTAACGCCCAACGCCGATGCGAGCTTCTCTTCCCGAAGCCGCTCTCCGGGGGGATACCTGCCGGACAGTATCCCGTCGCGAATCTCTACGTAGACCTGCTGGGCCGCGGTTGCCAACTGACATCCCATCTCTTTGCGGATCCGGGAACGCGCGGATGTTCCGCTCACGAACCAAGAATACCTGGCTCCATCATAAGCGATGGAAGCCCGTTCGGAACAGCGCGCGGAAACATTATCCGACAATTTTCGGAGCAACTATGTCGAAAGTGCTAGCCGGTCGGCGAATCATCGAACTCGGCTCGATGATCGCCGCCCCCTTCGCCACTCATATCTTGGCGCAGCTCGGCGCCGAGGTTATCAAGATTGAGCCGCCAACCGGTGACAGTACCCGCAAGCTTGTTCGTGGCGGGCCGAGCGGCACATTCATCGCCTACAACTATGGTAAGAAGAGCCTCTGCGTCGATCTGGCTACGCCGGAGGGCGCCATGGTCTTCCGCCAGTTGGCGCTCACCGCTGACGCCGTCATCCACAACCTCTCTCCGTCGGCCGCCCGGAAGCTGGGTGTGACCGGCGCCGCCCTCCAGAAGCTGAACCCCGACCTGATTGTGTGTCATATCAGTGGCTACGCCGACGGGCCACAGGCCGACGACCTCGCGTCGAACCCCGTCGCGGAGGCCGCCACCGGCGCGATGTACGACCACCGGGTCAACGGGCGTCCCAGCCGGCTGGGACCCTCGTATCACGACCAGTTCGCCGGTTGCTACGCGGTGATACGGGTGTTGTCCACCTGGCTGCAGGCCGAGCCGTCGGCGCGGGATCGGGACATCCGTGTCGGCTTGTACGAAACGGGTCTGCACCTCGCCGGGCGAGACCTGGCCGGTGTGCAGCTCAAGACCCAGTTGCTCGGCCGTCCCGAGACGCAGGGCGGCGGGGAGTTCGCCATGCCCGGTTACGGCGCGTATGAGACACGTGACGAACGATGGGTCTATCTACTGAACCTCACGGATGCGCATTGGCGGAGGCTCGCGACCGCGCTGGACATGCCCGAGCGGAATGACGAGAATCTGGCGACACTACGCGGCCGGAGAAAGAGTCGCGAGCAAGTCGAGGCGGCGGTCCGGAAGTCCGTCGGCGCGCTCACTTTCGATGAGGTATCCGAGCGGCTTTCCGGTCAGGGTTTGGGATACACGGAGGTTCTTCCGCTGCATCGGGTTCTCGACGCAGCACAAGCCAATCAGCCGGGCAAGATCCGCGATGTAGCCTGGCGTGGGATGCACTTCGAAATCCCGCGGTTCCCGGGTGCGCTGGACGCGCCTGACAATGCCATGCCGCCAGAACTGGGGGAGGATTCGGCCGATATTCTGGATCAACTCGGAATCGGACCGGAGGCCGCTCAGGCCGCTTTCCAGAGTGGTGCTGTGCGCCCGGTGGACAGCGACGCGTTCCCCTATGCCCCGGTGTCCGACCGCGGTTCGAAGAAGGGACCCGCGTCCGCGTCGAGCACGCCCAGTTCCTGATGTTCGTGGCCTCGCCCGGCCGGTTCGGCGGTGTAGGTAGCGATGCGTTGCCGTGTTCGGTCGTGTCGCCGTGCTTGGGCTCGAGACCGCGGCGTCGGCGAGGGAGGTACTCGTCGGTCGCGCGAACCGGCGGTTGCCGAGCAGGAAGCTCGCGTTCGGGTTTGTTCGGGGTCGTGGATGCGTGGTGCTCGTGTCGTTAACGTCTGACCGAGTTGTCGACGAGAGGACTTGAACATGCGTTGGAGACGGCGAGCACGCGTTGCCATGTGTCGTGACACAGGTGACGGTAGTGGACGGCACGCTGGTGTCACGCGGGATCACCGGCTGGCCGCGCCGAGCAAGAACTACGGGTCTCGACCAACCTGCGCGCTCACCGAGGACGACGAGTTCCTGCAGCGCGCGTTGTACGAGACGATCCGGCTGCACACGAGCGGGCGCAAGATCCATCCGAGGGTCGCAGTTCGGGACGTTACGCTCGCCTCGAGCGGCACCCGGTTCGGTCCCGGCGACCGGGTGGGGCTGCACCTCGCGGCGGCCAATCGCGATCCGCGGGTCTACGGACCGGATGCCGACCGGTTCGACCCGCGCCGCGCCGACCGTCTCGACCGGACGGTCAAGCCCTACGGCACCGGGTTCGCCGCGGGCACCCATATGTGCCTCGGCAAGGACCTGGTCACCGGCGACCTCGAGGCGTCCGGCCGCCCGGGCATCCTGCTCGAGGTGCTCCGCCGCACGGGAGCTGGATAGGACGTGTTTCAGCAGGTGATGGCGCACTAACCGAGAGGTGCAGGATCGGCAGGCGTGTGTCAGGCGCCGCCGGTCAGCTCGCGTGCCGCCTGCTCGTCGGTGACGCCGCGGCGCAGCACCAGGAAGATGTGATCGCCCGTACTCCAGGTTGATCTTCTCGTTGAAGAAGTTCCGGAACCGGTGGCCGGCACTCGTGGCCGCCCACTGCGAGATCGTGGCCGACCTGATCTCGTACTCGTCGTGCTGCTCGCCTTTCGCGTAGTAGCGCAGGCCGACGATCTCGAAGTCCACGAGGGCGGGAATGCGCACGTTCGCGTGTGACTTCGTGGCCACGAACGACTCGGAGTACCGTGAGAACAGATCCGCCTTGTCCTCGTGCTTCTCCATCGGTTCGAGGAACTTCTGGTATTCCTTGATTTCTTGTCGACCTTTGCTGGGTCAAGGTCGCGAGATTCTCTGAGCTGGCGGAGTTCGTTCTCGACGGCCCGCTTGGAGAGTTTCGGTGAGCCGGCCTTCTCGAGGACCTTCAGGGAGAGGTTGGGTATCAGGCCGACGCGGGCTATGTGCCTGGACAGGGCCGAATGTGTCTGGATGACGAACGGCCACTCGTACCTGATGAGCGCGAACTGCTCCAGCTGCCCACCGGACGCGGTCCGCAGTTGTTTCTCGCGTTCGTCGTCCAGGGTCGACACGGCGCCGCCCGGCGTGATGGTGGCCGTTCCGCCCTTTCCGATGAGGAACCTGCTGACCGTGAGCGTGGCACCTGCGGCCGCGATCCCGGCCGCGGCGATTCCGACGATCTCCTCGACTCCGGACATGGTTCCTCCCGTCCTCCGGTGCTGAACGTCGTGTCTGCGTCAGGACCGCTCGTTGGCCGAGACGGCACCCAGTTCGGCGAGCATTTCGAGCTGTTGGACCTCGGCTTCGGTGAGGCCGTCGCCGTCCCCCTCGAGCTTGGCCGCGATCGACGCGAGCTTCTCCTCGTCCAGCGAGTCCAGCTTCGACAGGGACGCGGACAACGTGGCTACGTCCTTGCCGATGTCGTCCTCGAGGTCGCCGGCCAGTTCGGTCGGGCTGTCGGGCGTAGCCGGGGTGTCCGCCTCGGAGACGTCGTCGGAAACCGCGTCGAGGAGGCGGTTGTACTGTTCGACGATCTCCGGGTGCGCGTCGAGGTACTCGTCGACGAGCGGGTCGAGCTTGGCCCTGACCTCGTCGATGGTGGCCGGTTCGGCATGCGCGGTCATGGTGCGTCCCTCCTCGGTGCGTCAGACAGATTTCGCCGTGAGGTATTTGTTGAGTTTGTCCAGTTGCGCCTTTTCGTCCTTGTCCAGTTCCAACACGAACCTGCTCGTCAACAAACGCACGGCCACCGCGACCGCGCGGGTCGGCCATTCCTGGCTCACCGAGGTCTTCCGCGGCTTGCACGCCAACCTGGAGCGGCTACGCATGGACCGCCAACTCGAAGAAGCTCTCACTCACCGCGCCGACCCGCTCCACCTCGCGGTCGTGTTCGGCGTCGATGCGAAGACCGCGTTGCGCTACGCCAATTCCGCGCGACAGCTTCTCGCCACCAAGATCGAAAGCGATACTGCCGGTTGACATTGAGCGTGAGTTCTCGGCCTGAGCCACATTTCGTACGCGGGGGTGGCGATGTTCGCGGTCGTGCTTGTCAACGAGTTCAACGATTCCTCGTCGGCGTGGCTATCTGCGGCCGCAGCTTCGGCATCGCGTTGCGGTCGACCTAGCGCTCGCAACCGACCTCGTATGCCAGCGGACAGCGCTGCCGTCCCTCCCGCAACGAGACATACGCCTCGCGGAGGAGATCGCCAACCCCGCAACGACATCTGGGTCGAGCGTCGTTCACGGTACCCACGCACAGCCTCGAACGCCACGGTGGACGGTCGGTGACGTCCTGGCCTTCCGTCCACAATGGATCCGGTGAGGTCCACGGCTGGACGATGGACCGCATGCTATGCCGGACCGAGGGGTTCAAACCGGTCATGGAGTAGTACCTGATCGCGTCGAGCTGTCCGGTGTTCCTAGCGGAGGGAGTCCGGTTCGTCTTGCTGTCGCGCGCGCCCCTCGCGGGCACCGGATGCCGCCGCGGCGGCGTTGCGGGAAGAACCGCTGGAGTCCTCGGCGGTGCTGTGGCGCCGTGCTATCGGATTTCGATCGCTGTGCTTGTTCACGACGAGGTTCCCGCCGCGCTACGAACCGTTTCCTCGCCTACCGCGAGGAGGTTGACGTGCCGCGCCGGCGTGACCGGGGTCTATCTGCCGGACACCTCGCTGTGCTCGATGGCTCTCGAGGCCATTGAGGATGAGGTCGAGCCCGAATTCGAACTCGTCGGCGAAGTCGTAGCCGGGTTGCAGGACGTGCTTGACGGCCATCTCGGTGAGGTGCGGGTACTGGCCGGAGGTGAACCGCGCCATGATCGCCCGGGTGACCTGCGCGCTGTCCCGCCCAGTGTCCCGCGCACTGTCCTGCCCGTTGTCGTGGCCGGTGTCGAAAGGCAGGCTCGGTGCCTGGAGCGCGAAGCCGTAGATGTAGCTGTCCAGTGCGGAGTACGCGTGCGCGGCCAGCTCCACTGGAAAGCCCGCCGCGCGCAGGATGCCGAGCACGGTGTCGTGGTGGCGCAGTGTCGCGGGGCCGGGGGTGGTCCGCGACTCCATGCGCCCGATGGCCCAGGGGTGCCGCGCCAGGGCCGCTCGCGCCGAGATCGCGCGGCGGCGCATGGCGGTGCGCCAGGCGGTTTCCTCGGTGGGTAGGTCGATCTCGGCGAAGACGATGTCGATCATGCCGTCGAGTAGGTCGCTCTTGTTGGCGACGTGGTTGTACAGCGACATCGCCTCGACCCCGAGCTCCACGCCCAGCTTGCGCATGGTGAGCGAGTCGATCCCGTCCGCGTCGGCCAGGCTCACCGCGGCGCGCAGCACCCGGTCCCTGTTCAGCCGGGCGCGACGCGTAGCACTTGCGGCACTCATCGGCACCCTCCTTGACTTACTTACACCGTAAGCGTACAACTTGCATCAGAAACTTACATTGTAAACATATAGCGTATGGGGCGAGCATGGGAACCGAGCAGCGCGACCGGCCGGCGCACGAGAGACAGGCGACGACCGAGGTGGAAGCCGAGACCATGCGAGCGATCGTTCAGGACGAGTATGGCGAGGCCCAGGATGTGCTGCGGCTCGAGCAGGTCGCGCGGCCCCAGATCGCCGACGACGAGGTGCTGGTGCGGGTGCACGCGGCCGGCGTGGATCGGGGTGTCTGGCACATCATGACCGGGCTGCCCTACCCGATCCGTGTCATGGGCTACGGATTCCGCGTGCCCAAGGACCGTGCCCGGGGCCGGGAGGTCGCCGGGGTCGTCGAGGCGGTCGGCAAGGACGTCACCACGCCGGCGCCGGGCGAGGAGGTGTACGGCATCGGGGAGGGTGGCTTCGCCGAGTTCTGCCGCGCCCGGGCGGACAAGCTCGCACCCAAGCCGACGAACCTGACCTTCGAGCAGGCCGCCGCCGCGCCCGTCTCGGCGCTCACCGCCCTGCAGGCCGTTCGCGACGGCGGCCGGGTGCGGTCCAGGCAGTCGGTGCTGATCATCGGGGCGTCGGGCGGCGTCGGCACGTTCGCCGTACAGATCGCCAAGGCCTTCGGCGCGGAGGTGACCGGGGTGTGCAGCACCGCGAAGGTGGACCTGGTCCGCTCCCTCGGCGCCGACCACGTCATCGACTACACCCGCGACGACATCACCTCCGGTGGGCGCTACGACGTCATCCTCGACATCGGCGGACACCGCTCACTGACCCATCTGCGGCGGGCACTCGCCCCGGCCGGGACGCTGGTCATCGTCGGCTCGGAGACAGGCGGACGCTGGCTCGGCGGCTTCGACCGTTCGCTGCGGGCGCCGCTGCTGTCCCTGTTCGTCGGCCAGAAGCTGACTGCACTCACCAACTCGGAGAACGCGAAGGACCTCGTCGCGCTCACCGAGCTCATCGAGTCCGGCAAGGTCACCCCTGCCATCGAACGCACCTACCCGCTGGCCGAGACCCCGACAGCCATCCAGCACATGGTTGAGGGCAACGCCCGCGGAAAGCTCGTCATCACCATCTGACGGCTGGCCCACCACGATTCGTGAATCGTCGCCCCTTTGGAGGGCACCATGACACTGGCCACCCCCTATCCCACCCAACTCGACTTCCGCGGCTCGCGGCAGATCGCCCGCTGGCGACCGCTCGTGCAATGGCTCCTCGCGATTCCCCAACTGCTCATCGCCAATGCGCTGAGCATGCTGCGCGGTGTGCTGACGCTGATCGCGCTGTTCACGGTGCTGTTCACCCGACGCATCCCCCGCCCACTGTTCGACGCGATCGCCATGACCTTCCGCTATGAATGGCGCGCAACGAGCTATGCACTGTTCCTGCGCAAGGAGTACCCACCCTTCGACTTCCAGCCCACCGCCGACGACGACGGCGCCGACCCGCACACCCTCGTCACCTTCACCTATCCCGGGCAGATGTCACGATGGCAGCCGCTGGTCAAATGGCTGCTCGCCGTCCCGCACTACTTCGTGCTGCTGACCTTGGCCATCGCGGCGATAGCTGTCGTGATCGTCGGGTTCTTCGCCGTGCTGATCACCGGTGAATACCCACAGGGACTTCGCGACTTCCTGGTTGGCGTCTATCGCTACAACCTGCGCGTGCAGGCCTACGTCGGTCTGCTCACCGACCAGTACCCGCCCTTCACCCTGCACGCCGGATGATTACTGGCCGTGGTTGAGATGCTCGCAACCGGCTCGTGCGGGATGAGACAACGAGCCGCTACACCCGGCTGACAGTCACTCGTGGACAGTCAGCCGGACGGGTCCAGCGACTTCCCCCGCGGGAACGCCGTGGTGGTCAACGAGAAACCGCGCAGCAGTTCGCCACGACACGGGGAACAACACTTCCGACGCAGCGATGGTCGTCGAGCGACAGGGGCCGCCGGTTACGGGCGTGGAGCAGGCGTTGGTGGGTGACGCAGGCGAAGGTCACAGGCAGGCGCCATAGCCGGCGCGAGGGGCCGCCGTGGGCTTGTTGGATGGGACTGTCGTCGCCTGCGAGGCAGTCTGGGCAGTAGCTGGTGGCGTTGCCCCGTAGCCATCCGTGGGTGGCGGGCAGATGTTTGGAGCGGCGGATGTAGCTGGCGTCGGTGTCGTCCAGTTCTAGCGGTGGGTAGCGGTCGCGCAGCCCGTCGAGGCAGAGTCGGCTGACCTCCTCGATGGTGAGGCGCAGCGCGTGGGCGACGGGGGCGGCCTGGGCGGGAGCGATCCGGAGTTGGTGGCGGCGCTGCACTGCTGGGCCGAGACCGGTGAGCCGGGCCAGCTGGTTGGGTGGGATCTTGAGCGGTGGCACAGGCGCAGCACGAACCCGACAAGTGATTCGTCGGGGAGCGGGTCGAGGCTGCGCGGCAGTGGTCGCGTCACCGGGCGCCAGCCGTGCCTGTGGGGGGCCGGTGTCGTCGAAGACAGTGTTGCGTGGGTTGCGGGCGCGGCGTCGGGTCGGTGGTGGGACATCGGGGATTTCGCCGCAGCTGGGATCGCGGGTGGGGTCGTTTGCCGAGGTTGATCAGGATGGTGTCGAGCAGGGTTTCGGTCAGCTGCTCGGTGCCGGTGTCGATTGCTTCGGTGCAGCCTTCCTCGATGAGTCGTTCGAGCAGGCCGACGACGCCGTTGGTGCGGCGGAACAGGTATTCGGGGCATGGTGCCGGCGGTGAGCATGTCCGGCGCCGCGCGGAAAAGGCGAAGTTCTTGCTGTAGACCGGCCAGGTGCGTGGTCCAGGCGGAGATGCCCGCGGGGGTGTCGTAGGTGAACGGTTCCAGGTGGACCAGGTCGAAGCGGCGTTCGGTCTGGGTGGAGGGATCATCGCCGTAGCGCCCGTGCGACGGCGGGAATACCCACTGGCCGGTGCGGGGATCGTGGCGGCCTTCGCGCAGGAGACCGGAACCGGGAATGTTGACGCCGATGAGCACGAGGGTGGTGTGCATGCTCATGAAGGCGCGCATCAGGTCGAGGGTGTCCTGGTCGTCGACGCGGTGCATCTTCAGACGAGTGATGTCGTCCAGCAGCAGTACGCGGTTGCCGTGATCACGCAGGGAGCTGCGGACCGCACCGGTTAGCTCGGGCAGCGTCATGTTCTTGTTCCGGGCGCCGAAGAAGTCGAGGATCGCCTGGCAGGTGCTCTTCGGCTTCGCGGTGACCGGGGTCTGGACGTAGGCGACCGGCGCGTGGAGGTCCCGAGTGCCGGAGACGGCGGTCGGGTTGAGCTGGGCGTGCATGTCGAGCCAGGCGTCCTCGAATGCGGCGGCAATCTCGCAGGCGGTCTCGGTTTTGCCCGGGTATCCGCCGACGGTGATCATCAGCCCGGCGCGGGGTCGGTTTCTGCTTGAGCGCGTTGGTCTGCAGGCGCGACCGTATGATCCGCCCCATCGCGCGGGACATGGGGGTTTCCTGCATCGGCAGGTTCGCGTGCGTGGCCGCGCGATGCGGATCGTGCAACTGCCGTCGCCGCGGTCTCAACGCACGGTAGGCGGCCAAGTCGATCCGGGGCGCCGGGATGAACGCGTGCCGGCTCAGCCGCCAATGTGTCCAGCCCTCGACGGTTTCCCGATCAGGAATCGTTGTTGGCAGGGCGACCGGGGCGGGCTGGCTCACGAGGTGCCTTTCACGTCGGTGGCGGGGTCGGTGTCCTCGCAGGAGAGCAGGAATAGGTTGCGGTGGCGGAAGGAATCACCGAGCCGGGCCGGCCGGGCAGGCGGCGTCTCGTCGAGTACGTCTTCTTGTCGTCGGCGGCGCGCGAAGTCGACGGAGGACTCAACGGTTTGGGAGTGCTGCGGCCAGGTCGGCTCCGGTGCCTGTCGCGGCGCCGGCCGGCCGGCCGCGTCGGCGGGTGGGCTTGGACTCTGGCGCCGCGCGCAGCGGCCGCGCGCTGTCCTGGTCTGCCGTGGCGGCTTTGCCTCGGGCGTCGTCGCGGGAGAGTTCGGCGCGTCGGCTTTTGGCGAGGCTCGGCCATGATTCGACCGGACGTGCGCGCCGAGCAGCTCAAGCAGTGTCGGGGAGGAGTTCGGCGTCGGTGCGGGGTTTGAGGCCGGCCGTGCGCGCGGTGGCGAGCAGCTCGCGGGCGCGGCTGTCGCTGAACGCGGGGACATCGTCCTCAGGTGGGAGCCCGCGCCAGCGCAGGGTGTGCCAGGCGTGGGTGTTGGGGTCCTGGAAGTACACGGTCCGGACGTCGCGCGGGTCGCGGCGGATCACCCACCTTCCTTTGTGTCGTCCGCTGCGGGTCGAGGGCGTGTTGCGGTAGGGATGGAGGGCCGGCCCGTCGTACCACAGGCCACGGATCTTCACGCCGCGGTCGAGGTGGATGGCGACGTGGTGGGCGGGCAGCAGCTGGTAGTACAGCTGCGGATCCGGGATCTCCATGGCGAACCCGCCTTGGTTCATCGCCGCGGCGAGCAGCGTATTCGGGGAATGCTCGCCACCGGGGTCCCAGGCTGGGGCGTGCTCGCCGAGGCGGCGATTTTGCCAAACTCCGACGATCCATGTCGCGACGAGCTGTTCCATCGCGTCGACCGTGAGGACCGCGTCGGCCTCCGGGTCGGTGCCGCGGTCGACGCCGGTATAGCCAGGCAGGTGCTCGAACAGCAGGCTGCGGATCACGCCGAACGCGCGCTCGACCGCCTGCTTATCGGTCGGGCGCAGCACCCGGGCGGGCAGGATGTTTGCGCCGAGCACGCGCTGCACTTCGACCAGATGATGGTTGCGGTACACCGATCCGTGGTCGGTGGTTACGTTTCCGGGGCGAAGAACGGGAGCCCGGCGTGTAGGTTCTCATCCTGCGTGGCACATTCTCAGTGATCTTGGCATCTGTTTGGCATGTGTGCCTTGTAGATGAGATTCCTGCCGTCGGTTATTGGGGACGTTGTGGCAGGAGGAGTTTGGCTAGTTCGTCCAGTAGGGCGGTCACCCGTTGCGTGGTGGCGGGGTCGGTAACCGCGTCGGCGAGAGTGTCGTCGATGCGGCGGGCGGCCCGTCGGCTGATCGCGTTCCGGGTCTGTTCGGTGGCCCGGACCCGGGTGCGACGGCCGTCGGTCGGGTCAGGCCCGGTGGTGAGTACGCCGCGCTCGGTCAGGCGGGCAACCGAGGCGGACACGTGGCTTTGTACGAAGCCGGTGCGCTTGGCGGTCTCGCTGACCGAGCTGTCTGGGTGGGTGAGCACGTCTTCCAGGACGGCTGCTTCTCCGGGGGTGAGTGCGAGGTCACCGGGTTCGCCGGTCGCCTGACGCGAGAGTTCGATCAGTCGTCGGCCCAGTCGGTGTAGTTGTCCGCCATCCACGTCCCCACGATACATCGCTGACGAAACATCTCTGAAGATGTATCGTTAACGATGAAGATGGTGCGGTTCGCGAGAGGGAGTGGTGATCATGGCGGCGGACCAGGGGGGACCGCTGGGTGGTGTGGGCAAGACCGCGTTGGGAGTGGCGGCGGTCCGGGCAGGAGAGAGCCGCCGACCAGACCGGCTGTTCGACGATCCGTACGCCCAGGCGTTCCTGGACGCGGCACCGGGCGTCCTGCCGGACGAGCCAGTGTCGGAGCGTGACCTGGCGGTATGGGGGCCGATGGCATCGCTGGGCGCGGTGTTCTACGCCCACGGTGTGCTGCGTACGCGGTTCTTCGACGACTACCTGCTCGCTGCGACGGCCGCTGGGTGCGAGCAGGTGGTATTGCTGGCAGCGGGGCTGGACACCAGGGCGTTCCGGCTGGCCTGGCCGGATGAGGTGCGGCTGTTCGAGGTCGATCTGCCCGACGTGCTGAACTTCAAGCAGCGGGTGCTGGCAGACCAGGCGGCCCGTCCTCGGTGTGAGCGCGTGATCGTGCCGGCAGACCTGCGTGGCACTTGGTCGCCCACGCTGGTCGCGGCCGGCTTCCAGGAGACGGTGCTGACCGCGTGGCTGGCCGAGGGGCTGCTGATCTACCTGTCGGCCGACGAGACCGCAGGGATGCTCACAACGGTCGGCGAACTGTCCGCTCCCGGCAGCCATCTGGCGTTCGAACACGGCGGGATGGCGACCGACTCGCTGCTGGCGCGGGCGCGCACGGTGCCGGCGATGTCCGAGTACACCGCGTTGTGGCAGGGCGGGCTCGGTCCCGACGCGCCGGGTTGGCTGGCCGATCACGGTTGGCACGTGCGCATCCACGATCGCGCGGCCCTTGACGCCTCCTACGGCCGACCCGACCCCGGTGCGGCCAGCGGGGGCTTCCTGACCGCCGTACGCACGTGACGAGTTCTCAAGAATTCTCGCTGCGATATCGCGACATGCCGGTGCCGGTGCGTGCCGTGTCGGCTTCGAGGATCGATGCTGGCGGCAGAACCGCCAGTGACCGGACGTGTCGGAGGTGGTCGAGTCATGAGACACCTTCTGTCAACCTCAGGCAGCGGTAGTTGCCTGAGAGGGCTGGGTTCGGTTGCGAATGTGAATGGTCTCGTCGTAGTGGATGTTCTTGGTGAGGCAGTGCCACAGGATTCCAGCCATCGGTTGGCCAGAGCGCGCAGTGCGCTGTGGTGTGCTTTTCCGGCTTTGATTTTGGTGTCGTAGAACTCGCGTGCCCAGATCGAGGTGGTAAGGGTGCAGAAGGCCCATTGGTGCACGGCGGCGGCGAGGTATCGGTTGTGGGCCAGGCGTCGGGCGATGACGAGCTCGTTGCGGCCGGATCGTCGGGTGACGGGTGCGGTGCCGGCGGTCAACGCGATGGTGGTGGCTTTCGCGCGGATCAGGTAGTCCCGGACCGGGAGCTGCGGGGCGGCCAGGGCGTCGGTGTCGCGGGCGGCGAACCGGGCCGGCCAGCCATGCTTGGCTGTGCGGGCGAAGGATTCGAGGGCGTCGGCGTCGGCGTCGGCGAGCTGGGTGTGAGTGGGCCAGGTGGCCAGCAGTTTCAGCATGACCGGGCTGCCCAGGTCGTCCCCGGTGATGGCCAGCGCTGCCGGGAAGGTCGCGAGCAGGTCGGCGCGCAGCCGGTTGAGCAGCCGCCATTGGTCGCGGGCAGCGCGTTCGTCGTCGCGGGCGATCGAGCGCAGCTCGCCGGCCAGGTCGCCGTGCGGGATCAGCTTCCGCAGTTCCAGGAACTGGTCCAACGCCAACAAACAACAGATTCGGGCGTCTTCGGCGTCGTCCTTCTTCTTCGCCGGGCCGCGACGCCGAGCGACCAGGTCCGGGTTGACCGGCAAAACCGTGAATCCGGCGTCCACCAGAGCCTCGACCAGGACACCATGTCGTGTTTCGAGCACGACACGCACGTCCGCTGGGTCGGATTCCAACTTCAGGCATCGGGTGATCAGCCGTTCGACGCCAGCCGCGGTGTGATCGATACGGAATTGCTGGACTATCCCGTCTCCCGGCAGACCCAAGGCGACGTCGTGAAACGACTCCGCCCAGTCAATACCAACTCCCAACAAAGTGTCAGTTCTCTTCCTGTGTTCGTCCGAAACAACCGGAGCGGGAGGCGTTGCATCGTGCTGATAAACCAGTCCTCGTCGGGACGACACCTTCCGAGATGACAAGCCTCCGGCCCAAGCCCCCAGGGGAAGCCGTCTCATGACAGTCCTCGCAGGACAAACGAAGCAAGCGTTCCCCGGAGGTCCCCGCCATGAACGAAGGTAGTCCTATCAGCGACACCGGTGTTACCGGCGACCGCCTCCCCACTTCGCCGCGCGGACACCGCCGCGCCTCCGCCGCCGCGTGGTGCAGCCGGTCGCGTTCGCGTTCCTCGGCGCCGGAGGCCTTGACCCGTGCGCAGGTTCCCCAGCGCCCGCTCCAGCGCGGCGCTCATCACGCCGACCGCCTCCTGCGCCTGTTTGGCCGCCCGGGAGATGCGCGGCACCACGACACCGATGACGACCTGGGCCGCGCCGAGCGCGACCAGGGTGACCACGAGCAACACCGGATCGAGCAGGGCCATCAACGTGACCGTGGCGACGAGGGTCAGCGTCGAGGTCACCGCCGAAACCAGCGACTGGGTGCTCACCTCACGCTGGAGCGTGGTGTCCGCGCTGACCCGCGACATCAGATCGCCCGGCTCGGTGTCGTCCAGCGCCGGGATGCGCAGCCACAGCAGCCGCGACACCAGCCGCCGGCGGGCCACCAGCACCACCGACTCGGCGGTGCGTTCCAGCAGGAACGAGCCGACCGCACCGATCCCGGCGTTGGCCAGCACGAGCACGCTCATCAGCACGAGCAACCCGACGATCCCGCGGCCGGAGGCGAGCTCGTCGATCAACTCCCGCACCATCACCGGCAACGCCAACCCGGTCGCCGCCGTGGCCAGACTCAACACCCCACCCAGCATCAACGCCGCACGGAAGGGGGACACATTGCCGAGCAGAACCCGCCACGCCGATTGGTCGGTCTGAGTGCTCACGGGACCTCCCTGTCACACACGACGGTCGGTCAGGTCAGCAGGTCGCCGAAGTTCTGACGGCCTAACTGTTCCGCGTCGACCTGGTTGAGGATCTCACCCGCAACGCCGTGGGTTCGAGCCCATTGTTCGGCTGTCTCGAGGCTGGTGAACATGTTGAGCTGTGCGCAGCAGGTGTCTGCGGACGGACCGGCACCGGCCTGCGCGCTGACGAACACGACTGCGCCCGGTGGTTCCCATGTGGACTGTCGAGCGGCGACGGTGACGGTGATCGACTGGCCGGTGACCGGATCGGTGGTGGCGATGGTCGCGTCGACGCCGAGCATGGCGGGCAGGCCGAGCGCGTCGATCGCGCACATCGCGTGGACCTCGACACCCGACGGCAGCTGGACGCGGTGCCGGGTGGGTACCGCGGAGAACGGGTAGGCCACCCGGATCCGGCCGTCGGGACCGAGCCGGATGACGTCGGCGTCGTGCAGCCGACCCAGCACCCGCGCATCCAGTTTGGTGAGTTCCGGCGGCCGGCCGGTGGCGGCGAAGGCACGGAGGATGGCGCGATGTGTCGCCCGCTCCACCGAGTCGGCCGGCGCGGATCGCCGACGCGTGGTGCGCAGGGACGCTGCGCCTGCGGTGGGCGATCCGCAGCAGTTGCCGCACTGGTCATCGATTTCGTCGTGTCGGGAGTCGTCGCCGAGGACGCGCCGGAGCGCGTCCACCGACGGCGTGCCGGCCATGTGACCGGTCTCGTCGGGATACAGCCGGCAGGACACGCTCGGCTCGAGACCGTGATCGGCGAACGGATCCAGGCCGTCGACCAGCAGCGTGGGTGACCCCGTCATCCCGACCGCCACGGCAGTCTCGAGGTCCGGCACGACGCGATGGACCATGTCGAGCGCGTCCGCCTCGCCTGAATAGGCGCGGCGAAGCCGCTGCTCCAGCACGGCCACGTTCGGGCAGTCCGGCACATGCAGAATCTCGACCTTCATCACAGTTCTCCCCGGTCGGTCTGCAGCGCCCGCAGCAGCGGGCAGCGGCGATCTGCGCGCGGACGGTCACAGGTGGCGAGGAGCTCGGCCAGCGAGTCGTGCATCCGCTCCAGATCGCGGATCTTGCGCTCCAGGTCGGACATCCGTGCTTCGGCGACCGCCCGGGCCGGTTCGCACTCATCCGGTCCACCGTCGGCGAGGTGTAGTAGCTCGGTGATCTCGTCGAGGGTGAACCCGAGGTCCTGCGCGCGCTTGACAAAGCGAATAGTCGCGACGACTTCTGTCGGATAGGCCCGATAGCCCGACGGCGCTCGCGGCGGTTCCGGCACCAGACCGCGCCGCTCGTAGTACCGCAGGGTCTGCACGTTCACGCCGGCCTGGGCCGCCACCTCACCACTGCGCACACCGCCATTCTTGACCCTGTACCTAGCTACCGGGTCAAGTCCGTCCGGATATGAGAGAGATCGACTGTCAGGTGGGTCTTGTCGGTTGATGGACGGGGTGGCCTGCGTTGATCCAGTCTTGTTTTACCTGCGGTGTAGCGGTGGATGTTGTGGTAGCCGAGTTGGTGGAGGTGTTGGGCGACGCGGAGGGAGGCGTCGCAGGTGGCGCTGCCGCAGTAGACGACGATGCGGGCGTGGGGGTCAGGGAGCGGGGTGGGGGCGAGTTCGTCGACGTGGCGGGGGCGGATGTTGATCGTGCCGGGGAGATGGCCTTCGGCGTAGACCTCTTCGGGGAGGGCCTCGACGTGGGTTATCTGGTTGTGGTGGACGAGTTCGGCGAGCTCGTCGCGGTGGGTTTCGGGGATCGTCATGGGCGGGTGCTCTCGGTCTCGGGTGTGGCGGGGTGATGGCGGGCGAGCAGGATCCAGGCCAGCGCGGCGACCACGAGGGTCTGCAGCACGGCGCGAAGCAGGTTGAGCTGTGCGAACTGGTCGAAGGTCCGGGTGAGGGCGTCGACGTCGGCGGTGTGGTCGCGTTGGGAGAAGTTCAGTGGTGCGGCGGATGCAGTGACCGCCATGTGTCCCGCGGTGGCGAGGGCGGCGACCACGAGCATTGCCCGGCGGGTGCCGGTGGGCCGTGGTCGGCTCACCAGCGCGAGCAGTGCGGCGGCAAGGGCGAGCAGGGCGGCGGCGATGCCGAGGGTGGCGTACCAGGCCACGCCGTTGCGGAGGTCGGCGGCTTGGCTGTAGGCGGAGAACGCCTCCACGCCGATGACCTGCCGGGCGGGGAGTTGTTTGATCGTCTGGTCCCAGGTGGCGCCGATCAGCATTGCGTTGACGATCAGCGCCGCCACGAGCACTGTCCACACGCGACGCGTCATCGGGTTGTCCTAGGCGGGTTTGGTGGCGCGGATGATCGCGGAGTGCATGCCGTCGACGACCTGGTGGGTGGGGGTGATGGTGATGTCGGTGAACTCCGCGTTGGTGAGTCCGTCGCGGTATTCGTTGTGGGAGAGGGCGCCGGCGATGCAGCCGACCCAGCCGCCGCGTTCGGCGCGCTTGGCCGGGGTGAGGGTGTCGTCGGCGATGACGTCGCTGACGGCGAACCGGCCGCCGGGGGTGAGCACGCGGTGGGTTTCGCGGAACACGGCGGGCTTGTCGCCGCTCCGATTGATGACGCGGTTGGAGATCACCATGTTGACGCTGGCGTCGGGCAGGGGATGTCTTCGATGTGGCCGCGGAGGAACTCGACGTTGGTGGCGCCGGCCTGTTCGGCGTTGCGTCGGGCGAGGTCGAGCATCTCGTCGGTCATGTCCAGCCCGTAGGCCGTGCCGGTCGGGCCGACGCGGCGGGCGGAGAGCAGCACGTCGATCCCGCCGCCGGAGCCGAGGTCGAGCACGGTCTCGCCGGGGTGCAGGTCGGCGACGGCGAGCGGGTTGCCGCAACCGAGGCTGGCCGCGACGGCTTCGGAGGGGAGCTGGTCACGGTCGGCCTGCTGGTAGAGGTCCGGGCCGAACACCTCCTGGGTGGCGCCGTCGGGGGTGCAGCAGCTGGTGGTGTTGCCGGGTCCACAGCTGGTGGTTTGGCCCGTGGTGGCGCGCGTGGCGGCGGCGTACGCGTCGCGCACGGTGGCGCGGATGGCGGCGCGGGTGGAGTCTGGGTCGTGCTGGCCAAGTTCGGTGCTCACGCGGGTTCTCCTTCGGGTGTGGTGGTGAGGAAGTCGGTGACGAGCGCGGCGAACCTCTCCGGTGCCTCTTCCATGACGAGGTGCCCGATGTCGGGCAGCAGCTCGAGGCGGGTGGCGCCCGGGATGTCGGCGCGCAGCCGATGAGCCCATTCGGGTCCGAAGTGCGCGTCGTCGGCGCCCCAGATCAGCAGGGTGGGGTGGTCGAACCGCCTCAGGCCGGGCAGCGCTTCGGTGGTGGCGCGGTTGTTGGCCGGGTCGAGCTGGCCGCCCAGGTAGCGGCGGGTTTTGTCGCGGCGGTGGCGGGTGGCGAGGTTGGCGGCGATGTAGCCGTCCAGCAGCTCGGTGGTGAGGACCCGCGGATCGTGAACGGCTTTGCCGGTGGTGAGGGCGAGTTTGAACAGCGGGCGCCGCGACCACGCCCACAACACCAGTGGTCCGAGGATGCGACGTTGGGTGGCGCGCAGGAACGGCCGCTCCTCGGCCGAGGGCCAGTTGTCGTAGGCCTCAGCATTGCTGAGCACCAGCCGGCGGACCCGGTGTGGGTGGTGGGCGGCCAGCAGTTGGGCGATCGCGCCGCCTTGGTCGTGCCCGACCACGTGCGCCGCCTCGATGCCGAGGGTGTCGAGCAGCCCGAGGATTGTGCGGGCTTGGGCGGGTACCGACCAGTCGGCATCGGGCGGAGTTTCGGTGTCGCCCAGGCCACGCAGATCCGGGGCGAGGCACCGGAAGGAGCCGGACATGCGCGGGATGACGGCGCGCCACACGAAGGAGGAGAACGGGCAGCCGTGAAGCAGCAGCACCGGGTCCCCGCTGCCTTCGTCCAGATAGGACACCCGAGTGTCGCCGACTTCGACAACGTGTCTACGCGTGGCGGTTTTCATTGCGGAGCTCCGGTTTCCTCGACCAGACACAGGCCGAGATCGAGCAGAGCGGTCACGCACGGGTCGGCGATGCGGTAGAAGATCCGGTTGCCGTCGCGGCGGCAGGACAGGATGCGCCGGTCGGTCAGCCGCTGCAGCTGGTTGGACACCGCCTGCGGACGCATCCCCAGCTGCTCGGCCAGATCGGTCACGCACACTTCGCCGCCGCGTTCCAGTGCGTGCAGCAACCGCAGCCGGCTGTCGTTGGCCAGCGCCTTGAATACCCCGATCAGCCCGCCGGCCTGCTCGGGTGTGATCAACGGCCGGTCCGCCAGCGCGGGCTTACCGGCGCGGGCCGCCGGGTTGCTCGACGGTGCGCAGCGGGCGGCGGCATCATCCATACGTTCCACTATTACACAAAACCGTGTAACTAGGGAATAGCCTGGACGCCGATCGCGATGGTCACGGTCACGGTCACGGTCACGGTTACGGTCAGGTGGCGGGTCAGGTGGCGGTGGTGCGCCGGTAGCGGAGTACGGCGGCAGGGATGGTGACGAGCAGCAGCCCGGTGATCCAGGCCAGGGCTTGCCAGACGTGGGTGGCGGTGGGCCCACCCAGGCACAGGGCGCGCAGCGCGTCCACGGTGATGGTGATCGGGTTGAGTTTCGCAAAGGCTTGCAGCCAGCCGGGCATGGTGGCGATCGGGACGAAGGTGGAGCTGACGAAGATCAGCGGGATCACCGCCAGCAGCCCACCGATCCCGGCCGACTCCGATTCCCGAACCGCGAGGCCGAGCAGCGCGAAGATCCACGAGAACGCCACCCCGATCGCGAGGGCGAGCCCGATCGCGGCCAGCGCGGCGCCGGGTCCGGCGTGGAACCGGAACCCGATCAGCGTGCCGACGCCGACCATGAGGGCCAGCACGAACAGGTTGCGGATGGCGTCGGCCAGGGTGCGGCCGGCCAGCACGGCAGAGCGCGCCATCGGCAACGCGCGGAACCGGTCGATCATCCCGGTGGCGAGGTCGTCGGCGATCGCCACGCCGGTCTGCGAGGCACCGAACGCGATGGCGAGCACGAAGATCCCGGGCAGCACGTAGTCGACGTAGTTGGTGATGCCGGGCGGGTGCACGGCGCCGCCCCAGGTATAGGTGAACAGCAGCACGAACATGATCGGCTGCACGGTGGCGAACGCGATCAACGTGGGCACCCGAACCAGCCGCCGCAGATTGCGCGCGGTGATCGTGGCGATGTTGGCCACCAGCCACCCAGGACCCGGGTGCGCGGTCACCGTGGTCTCGGTGGTCACGGTGTGCTGCCCGTCGGCTCGATGTCCGTAGTGGACAGTGCCGTGAGGGGTTGGCCGGTCAGGGTGAGGAACACGTCGTCCAGGGTCGGGCGGCGCACCGCCAGATCCGCCACACGCACATCGTGCGCGGCCAGCCGGGCGGCGACCTCCGGCAGGATCGCCGGCCCGTCCGCCACCGGCACCACCACCCTTCCCGCCTCGACGTCCACCACCGGCGGACCGGCGCCAAGCCCGTCCATCGCGGCCGCCAGCGGCGCCGGATCCGCCCCCGGAGTGACCTGCAGTTCGAGCCGGTCCCCGCCTACCTGGGCCTTGAGCTCGGCGGCGGTGCCGCTGGCGATCACCCGCCCGGCGTCCATCACCACGATGTGGTCGGCCAATCGGTCGGCCTCCTCCAGATACTGCGTGGTCAGCAACAGCGTGGTGCCCTGCGCCGTCAGGTCCTCCAACAGCTGCCACAGGCCACGCCGGCCCCGCGGGTCCAGCCCGGTGGTCGGCTCGTCCAGGAACAACACCGAGGGTGTGGCCACCAGGCTGGCCGCCACATCCAGCCGGCGGCGCATCCCGCCCGAATAGGTGCGCGCCGTGCGGTCGGCGGCCTCGGTGAGTTCGAACGACCCCAACAACTCCTCGGCGCGGCGCGGCGCCGAGGACATCCGCAGGCCGGCCAGCCGGCCGATCATCCGCAGGTTCTCCCGGCCGGTCAGATACCCGTCCACCGCGGCGTACTGACCGGACAGGCCCACCACCCGGCGCACTGCCGCCGCCTGCCGCACCACATCCAGCCCCGCCACCCACGCCCGCCCGGCATCCGGCGCCAGCAGCGTGGTCAGGATCCGCACTGCGGTGGTCTTGCCCGCCCCGTTCGGCCCCAACAGCCCGACCACCGTCCCGGCCGGCACCCGCAGATCCACCCCGGCCAGCGCCTCGACCGTGCCGAACCGTTTGACCAGGCCCTCGGCCACGATCGCGTGCTCTGCCATCGCGGCCTCCCGGCATGACTAGGTTTACTACCTATCGGCGAAAGGTAGCATAGCTACCTATGAAGGCCGAAGCGCAAGCGCTGAAGGGGCATCTGGACGTGCTCCTGCTCGCCACCTTGGAGGATGGGCCCCGCCACGGCTATGCGATCAAAGAAGCGCTCCGCACCGGCAGCGGCGGCCGGTTCGATCTGCCCACCGGCACCATCTATCCCGCCTTGCACCGCCTTGAAGCGGCCGGGCTGCTCGCCGGCTCCTGGTCCACGGGGGACGGCCGGCGGCGCCGCGGCTACCAGCTCACGCCGAAAGGCCAACGGCGGCTGGTCAGCGAACGGACCAACTGGCGGGAGTTCGCCTCCGCCGTCACCGCACTACTGGAGCGGCAACCATGGCCGGCCACGCCCTGATCGACGCCCACCTCGCCGAACTGGCCCGCCAGCTCCCGGCTCCGGTGGTCGACGAACTCGCCGACGGGCTCACGGAAACCTACGAACAGCACCTGGCCAGCGGCCTGCAGCCCACGGCTGCCGCGACCGCCGCGATCACCGAGTTCGGCCGCCCCGACCAGATCACCGCCGCCTTCATCCGGCAGGCTCCCGGACGTCGCACCGCAGTGGCGCTGCTGGCGACCGGGCCGTTCCTCGCCGCCTGCTGGGGCCCGTCGCTGATCATGAGCCACGTCTGGGCGTGGCCCATCCCCGGCCCGGCCGCCCTTGCCTTCGGCGCGGCACTGCTCGCCGTCGTCGCCACCCTGGTCACTGCGGCCACCAGCCACCACTACGCCCGCACCCGCCTGGCCGGAGTCGGGGCGATCGTGCTCCTCGTGCTCGACGTCGCCATGCTGGCCGCGGTCTTGCTCGCCGCCCCCGCCTGGGTGTGGCCGATGACCATTGCCATCCCTGCCAGCCTCGTCCGCATCGGCCTCACCGCCCGCGCACTACCTCACCTGCGGGTGGGGTGACCCAGGTTTCTCGACACCCCGCCCACCGTCCGGCCCCCTGGAACCCGTCGACTACGGGCACATCGCACCGGTCTGAGAACGGCGTTCAGTTGTACTGGTCGGTGACGCAGCCGCTCGTTCACCGCGTCGAACTCTCCGCGCTCGCCACGATCGAGATCATCACCGCGGTCGGCGGCCGTCAGGTACTGGTCGACCAACTCCGCGTCGATCACGTCGCGGGTGACGCTAGATCAACCATGGTTGGAGCAAATGATCAAGGATCTCCATTTGATCTCCATTTGATCACTGAAGCCCTGCCCTCACGAGGAAGGACAGGGCTGTGACCTGCGGAAATCGTGGTGGGCGATACTGGGATTGAACCAGTGACCCCTACCGTGTCAACGTAGATCAACAAGCGCGCTGGCCTGCGAAGATAGGACTCTGGCAGGTCAGCGCGCTCCCGTTGGATGCCGTTGAAGACGGTTCAGTGCCGTTCAGTGACGTGCTTGGCTCCCAATTCGCTCCCCGCACCTGCTCCCCGTGCTCCCGGCAGCCGCCACTGCTGCGTCGAGTGGACGTCAGACGTGCCGATTTCGGCCCCTTCGTATTTTGCATCGCCGCGCTCATGAGTAGGTAGATCACCGCCGAGCTCCAGGAGGTGGTGTGTGGGTGCGTATCGGTGGACGGAGTTGCACACTATTCACCCGCTGCACTGTCAGATCGTGAATGATTGGCCTGACCCGATTCGTAGGTCCAGTTCGAGTGAGAGTCTGGATGCCCGAGTATGGGAGGAAGGCTCGATGATCATGGCGACGAGGAAGCGGCACTCGCCGGAGCAGGTCGTACGGAAGTTCACGACCGCGGATCGGTTGTTGTCCGAGGCAAGGACGTGGCGGCGGTGTGTCGCGAGCTGGGGGTCTCCGAGCAGACCTATCACCGCTGGCGCAACCAGTCGGCGGGTTGAAGGCCGACGACGCCAAGCGGCTGAAGGATCTCGAGCGCGAGAACTCGACACTCAAGCGGCTGCTCGCCGACGCCGAGCTGGAGAAGGCGGCGTTGAAGGAGATCGCCAAGGGAAACTTCTGAGCCCGGAGCGACGCCGGGCCGCTGTGCGGCACCTGATGAACATGATGAACGTGTCGGAGCGGTTCGCCTGTCGGGTGACCGGTCAGCACCGCGCAACGCAGCGACGTGAGCCGACGAGCGCGACATCAGCCGATCCCGACACGGCGTTGCGGGCCTGGCTGCGCGGCTGGGCGAAGACGCATCCGCGGCGCGGATTCCGCAACGCCTACGCCGATGCCCGCGGCGAAGGCTGGCACGTCAATCACGAGCGAGTCCAGCGCTCTGGCGCGAGGAAGGGTTGCGGGTACCGCAACGCCGGCGACGCAAACGCATCGGGACCTCGACCGCGCCGGACCCGCCCAAGGCTGATGCGCCGAACCGGGTCTGGGCCGTGGACTTCCAGTTCGATGCCACCACCGACGGTCGGCCGGTGAAGATCGTCTCAATCATCGATGAGCACATCCGCGAATGCCTCGGCGGGCTCGTGGACCGCTCGATCGCCGCAGACCGACTCATCGACGAACTCGACCGCATTGCGGTGCGGCGTGGCTATCCGGCGGTGCTGCGCTGCGACAACGGCCCCGAGCTGGCCTGCGACGCGATGGCCGACTGGGCAGGCGAACGTGTTGGCCTGTCGTTCATCCTGCCCGGCCAGCCCTGGCGCAACGGCTACGTCGAGGCGTTCAACTCCCGAGTCCGCGACGAATGCCTCAACGTCAACATCCTCTGGTCACTCGCGCACGCACGCGTGGTGATCACCGCCTGGAAGGACGACTACAACCACCGCCGACGACACAGCTCGCTCGGCTACCAGGCACCAGCGGACTACGCTGCCGATTGCACCCACCGATGAACGACTCTCATACCGAGTGGATCAGTTCTCGGGGTCCGGCCATGATGCTTGAGGCGCTGGCGACCGAGCTCAGTTGTTCAACGGCGCGCGGACCGGCGGCTGGTCTCACTGGCCGACCTGATCGTGCTCAGTGGGTCCGTTGCGGCCGAGCAGGTCGCCCGTAACGCCGGCCACGACATCGAGGTCCCGTTCACCCCGGGCCACACGGACGCTTCACAGGACCAGACTGATGCCGAATTCGTTCCCCCTCCAGCCGACAGTCAATGGGTTCCGCAGCTACTGCGGGAAGAGCCACCACTGCTGGCCGAATACCGCTTGGCCGACCGTGCGAATCTGCGGACCTCTACCGCGCCCGAGATGACCGTGCTCGTGGGTGGCCTGCGGGCGCTACTGTACCTGCGACTACCAGCAGTCCCTGCTGGCGTCCTCACCTCAGCGCCCGGGTCGCTGACCAATGACTTTCTCGCCAACCTGCTCAACGTAGGCACGGCACCGCCGAGGCCCCGGAGACTTTCGGGGCTCGTGACCGCGTCACCGGTGAGGTCCGGTGGACGGCAGCCCCACGTCGGCCTGGTGTTTGGCTCGAACTCCGAGCTGCGAGCCGTCGCCGAGGTCTACGCGACCGAGGACGCCCACGAGAAAGTTTGTCCAGGACTTCGTAGCCCCTGGACCAAGTTGTCCGGGTCGACTGTATGTGGGCCTGGCCCGGACGTTTGCTTTGCAGCTACTTTCCGTCACCGATTCCTATCAAAGCCTGACACATTGGGTGACAGGGCATAGTCTTTGGGTGAAGGGCTTCGTCCCCGCGTCGGGGAAGGCGCGGGTCTGGGGAAAGGACGTCTCGTTGCCTCGCGTGACAACTTGTTCGCAGCAGCGTGCCTGCCGACCATAGGACGGTCCATGCCTAACGGCGACGACCCGGTGCTGCGACGTGTCGGTGGTGGAGTGGGGTCGACCTGCTCACTGGACGTGGTGTCCACACACGGTCTGGGCGGAGACGACGTTTCCACTTGGACGCAGAAAGGTTCGTCGGAGTCCTGGCTCGAGTGGCTGGGTCAGGACATTCCGACCATCGGGGTGTGGGCTCTTCGTTATCCTGCCGGCCTGACGAAATGGACGACCGCAGGTGCGGGCATGGCGCTGCCCGAGCGGGCCAACAGCCTCATCGAGATGTTGCTCTACTACGGCATCGGTTCCCGTCCGTTGGTCTTTCTCTGCCATAGCCTCGGCGGTCTGGTGGTCAAGCAGATACTTCGACAATCGAGCGAAATGGCCAAGCCGGACTGGAAGGTCATCTCTGAGTCGACGTTGGGAGTGGTCTTTCTCGCGACGCCACACTCTGGGTCGAGTCTCGCGTCGATCGCGAAGGCCGTCCCGCTCGCTCGGCCCACCCGCACGACGTTGGCGCTGACCGCGCACTGCCCGCACCTGAAGGACCTGGGCGACTGGTACCGGCAGAACGCGGCCCGGCTCGACATCCAGACCGCGGCCTACGCCGAGAGCCAGAAGGTGAAACGGGGTCTCCGCCTGGTCACGGTCGTGAACTCGACCAGCGCGGACCCCGGCATCGTTGACTGCATCACGACCAGCGTCGACGCCGACCACACCGACATCTGCAAGCCGGCCAGCCGCGCGACGGACGTCTACCGGGGAGTCGAGACGTTCATCCGCAGGCAGCTCGCACGCGTCGCGGCCACGAACGGCGCCCCGGTCGCGCCCCGGGCACCGGCCGAGCCGCCTCCCGAGGTGGTGCGGCCCCTCCGGGAGATCGACCGGCTCGGCGAGTTGAACCTACTGCGGCCGGCCGAGGTCACGGCGCTGAAGATCGGTTTCCTGGAGCGGCGCTACTACGGAGGTGACCATGAGTAGCCTTCGGCTGCGGAGCCACGACGTCTTCATCGCGTACGCGCACGATGTTGACGACCGCGCCGTTGTGCGCGCGTTCGCCGACGCGCTCCGGGAACGCGGTTTCTCCGTCGTGTTCGACGAGCCCGACGCCGTGGGCTCGGCCGGCGCGGTGCTCGCGCTGGTGTCCGAGGCGGCGCTCGAGAACGCGCGGTTCCGGGACGACGTCGGCTGGGCACATCGGGTGCTCCCGTCGGCGGACGTCGTGCCCGTTGCGACCGGGCCGCTAGACGTCGAGCGGCTCCCCCGATGGCTTGCGACCCGCCATTGGCCGTACCTGTCCGGAGTGGATCAGGCGGGTGAGGTCGCCGACCACCTGTGTCCCTCGCTGTCGGCCAGGTTGGGCATCGCGGCGGACGAGCCTGTCATCGGCGGCAACCCACCACCGCGGGTGCCGCTGGCCTGCGCCAGCGACTACCTCGGCGAGTTGCGTGCCCGGCGCACCGGGCTGACCTGGGTCGTCGCCGAGCCTGGGGCTGGCAAGACGGTCTTGGCGCGGGAGTACCTGGCTCGGGTCGGGAACGAGATGGACTTCGGCGTGTGGGTCCACGGCGGCGCGATGGTCGAGCTCCATGGTGATAACGGCGTGGTAGTCGTGGACGGGCTCGATGAGCTCTCCGACTGGGGCTGTGCCGCTCGGCGGCGCCTTCTCGATGAGCCGCATCGCGTGGTCGTGACCAGCAGGCGATTGCCGAGTCAGGTGGTGGTCCACGAGCACGACTGCTCGATGGTGGTGCTCGGCCCGCTGCCCGTGCCCGCGCTCGCGAGCCACCTCGACATGCTCACCCCGCCGCTTCTGCCGGCGGAACGCGTGGCGATCGAAAGCGCCGCGCGGTCGGGCGAGGCGGTGTCCCGTCTCGTGGCCCGGATGGTCGGCGACGAGGAGCGGCTGCGGGCGTTCGCCCGAGAGATGTCCGAACCGCCGGCCACCGGGTCCGTCCTCGACCGGGCGCTGGCCGCGGTGACGCGGCCGCTGTCGAAGCCGGAGCGCCATCGGCTGCGGGTGCTGGCGTGCTGCGCCGAGCTGCTGCCCCACCTTCACGACGAGCTGTGCCCCCGGTTGGTGGCCTGGGGGGTCTGCGTCGACCGTGACGGTGGCACGGAGTTCGCCGACCGGGCCGTCGCGGACTCGCTGCGGCGAGGCGCGCCGCGACAGGCCGTCGAGGACGCCGTCGCGTACGTGACCGCTCGTCTTCCCGAACCGGAGGACGGGGAGGCCTTTCTTCCGGGTGTCGCCGAACTGATGGAGTACGCCGATGGCGTCCGGGGGATTGCCGAGCTAGCGATCTGGCTGGCGGCAGTGTGGCTGTCCCGGGGTGAGCCCGTGCGTGCGGAACCCTTGTGCGCCCGTGCGGAGGAGCTGGCCGACGAGGTGGAGCAACGGATCCGGGTGCGGAACCTGCGATCGGCGATCGTGTCCGCCCAGGGGCGGGTGGTGGCGGCGCACGCGATCGAGCGGGAGACAGCCCGGTTCGCCGCCGAGCGGCTGGGGTCCGACCACCCTCTCGCGATCGCCTCGGCGGTCAACGTGGGGACCAGCCTGCACGCGATGGGGCAGCTGACCGAGGCGGTCACCCTGCTGCGGGACGTGGTCGCCCGGAGTGAGGCGGTGCTCCCGCCCGGACATCCGGACCTCGTCGCGGCGCACGGGAACCTCGCTGTGAGCCTGCGGGGCGCCGGGCTCCTGGATGAGGCGCTGACGGTGCTGCGGGCCGCGATCGAGCGGTCGGCGGATGAGCACGCGCGCCGGTGGCTGGAGCAGACCCTCGCGGCCACGCTGAGCGACGCCGGCCGACATGACGAGGCGGAGGCCCTGCTGCGGCGGGGACTCGACGACCAACCGGCGGCGCGGGCGAACCTGGCTATGGTCCTCGCCCGGCAGGGGAGGTTCGACGAGGCGCTGTCCCTGCAGGCGGGCGTCGTTGCCGACCGGACGGTGGCCGGCGGGCCGGACAGCCCGGCGACGGTGGCCGCGAACAGCGCCTACGCCGCCCTGCTCGACGCATCCGATGCGGCGTCGTCCCGTGATACCGCTATGTCGGTGCGGATCGAGGCCACCGTCGAGGTGGGCATCGAGCGGGACGGTGACACGGTGACCCTCTCGGTCGACCCCTCTGCCGGGGAGTGGTACAGCGCGTCGCTGTGGGCCGCCGAGCCGACGCCCCGCGCGCACGTGGGGCGGTTCGATCGGGATGGGCGCCTGCGGTTGACGGGAGTCGCCCGGCATCTGCGGTACGTGCTGCGGGTGCTCTCCGCCGGCGGCGACGGCGCCGCGCGCACTGTCGGGGACTGGGCCGGCGGCCAGGTCGTGGTGCGCGGCGCGACCGAGGCCACCGATCCGCTGGTGGTGATCTCCGATCCCGAGGGACGCACGGTCATCGTCACCAGGACCCGAGCCACGGTGTCCGGGTTGGGGATCGGCGACCGCCGACTGGTCGTCGAGTTGCCGGTCCGGACGGACGCGGGGCACCGCCTGCTCACGCCGCTGCAGTGGAACCACCTGACCGACATGTGCGAGGCCAGCCTGGCGCTCGTGGACTCCGACCAGGTGGACCGCGACGAGTGCCTCGACGTTCGGCGTGCTGGCGACCTAGAGGCCCGTGCGGTGGCCGAGTCCGTTCACCGGGCGCTCGGCGAGAGCATCGACGCCTGGCGCCGGCTGAGCAACGACCCGGAGCTGGCCACGGGGCTCGCCGCCATCATCCAGGACGTACTCGGATCGGGGGGACCGCGATGAGTGTCGAGTCCGCCGTACGGCTGCTGAACAGCGGCGACCGGGAGCGGGCCGCGCGCCTGCTGGCCGACGGCCACCGCTCGGATCCCACCGACTTCCGGGTGGCGCACGCCCTCGCCGTGCTGACGCTGTGGACGGCGGTTCGGCAGACCCCACTGCCCGAGCGCGTCGTCGCGACCGACTGGCAGCTCTGCCTCGGCCTCTGGGGCGCTCTGCTCGCCGACCCGAACTTCTGGACCTGGCTGCGCGGAGATGCCGAGCGCCGGTATCGGACGCCGGTATCGGACGAGGCGACCGATGCGGCACGCGAACGGCTCGAGGGATGGCTGTCTGAGACCGTCACCCGGCACGCAGACGACCAGATCGCCGCCGCGTTGGCGCTCGAGGTGCGGGCGGCGCGGGTCGCCGCGATCCGCGGTGGCCTCGCGGTCGGCGCCGGCCGCACCATCCCCGGCGGGCCGCTGCTCGTCCTGCACCTTGGGCTGCACGACGCGTGCCGTGACTTGGCGGCGGGGCTGTGGGCATCCGAGGACGTCGGGACCCGGCGCGCCGCCACGTACTTCTCGCAGCTCGGCGTGGCGCGGGTGCTGCTCGACCGGGACGCCCCCGCCGCCGCCCTCGAGAGCCTGGCGGACCTGCGGTGTGCGGTCTGCGCGACGACCGCCGGGGACACGCCGTCGCCTAAGATCTGCCGGTCGGGGTGCACGACCTTCGATGAGCGGAACCCCGCGTACACCTGCCGCGGCACCGGCAAGCGGCGGTTCCGCGCCGACGCCATCGAGCTCACCGTCCAGGCCCACTTGAGCGCCGCCAAGGCGGCGATCGCGACCACCGAGCTCGACGTCGCCACGGCCCGCCGGCACTGGCAGAAGGTCGCGGCCTTGCCTAAGGCTGTCGCGGAGCTCAAGGCGCACCTGGACGACTTCGTGCTACCCAGGGTGCGGTTCTTGCGGCGGTCTCGGCCGGACGACTCGATCGCCGTGCTCGAGGCCTTCCAGGTCGCCACGTCGACCGGCCCGGACGACGAGCTGTTCGGTGAGGCCGTGGTCGCGCTCAGCATGCTCCTCGCCGAGCGCGGCGTCGGGTTCGCCAACCGCGACCGACCGAGGCTCTCCGCCGCACGGGAGGACCTGCGGCGGGCCGTCAAGCTGAACCCGTCCTCCTGGTACGTCTGCCGCAACCTGGTCGTCGTCCTGCAGAACTCGGCCGTGTCGGGAGTCGGTTCCGCCAAGGATCACGAGAACGTCGACTGGGCGGTCAAGCTCCTGGAGGAGGCTCGCGCATACCTGCGGCGGTTCCCGAGGAGGGCCGCTGGCGCCGAACTCGCCGAGGTGACGAACCTCGTGGAGGAGGACTTGGTGAGCCTGTGGAACGCGCAGGCAGTGCGGGAGTACGAGATCGGCCGGCATGACAAGGCACTGTCGATCATCGACAAAGCCCTCGCCGTGCGGCCCAACACCCCGATCCTGAAGCAGAACCAGGCCGTGATCCTCCAGGCGCGGCGGTGGGCGGACACTCCGCGGGTGCCGACGTCCATCGGCGATCTCGGCGACCTCGATCCGGCCCAGGTGCGGGAGCTCGCCCGGCTGCTGCGCGAGCGGGGCGTGACGAACGTCCCCGAGCTGCTGGACGGCCTGTACGACAAGCCGTATTTGCCCCAACCGGGCTACTCGGGCTACCCGGCCCGCCGCAGCCGGTGGCAGCGGTTCGTGGCCTGGGTTGGCAAGTGGTGGTGGGCGTGGATAACGCGGTGACCCGCGGTTGGCGGGCAAGGTTGCCATGATCCAGTACGACGAGTTGCGGATCCGGGCGTTCCGGATCGGCCACCACAGGTACTTCGTCGTAGCGAACGGCCCCACCTCGGCGGCTGCGGTGATGCGGATCGGGCCGGAGCTGCGGTTTGGGGAGTCGTTCGCGCGGCTGCTGGACGAGGAGTTCAGGCGCGTGGGGCGGCTTCCCGGCCCGATGCACGAGCGCGTCCGAGACCTCGGTCAGCAGTTGTTCACGGCGATGTTCCCCGACCCGCTGCGGGCCTGCCTGTTCGAGAGCGCGCGCCGGGCCGTGCACCACGACCGGTGCCTGCGGATCCGGTTCGAGCTCCCGCCCGAGCTCGGTGAGCTCCCGATCGAAATCCTGTGCCCGCCGTTCCCGGAACGCCGGTTGACCGGCGACTCCCGGTTCTCCCTGGCCCGATCGGTTCCCGGCTCGGCGCTGTCGCCGCGCCGCCTGCCGGCGCCGACGAGCCGGCCTGAGCGGTTCCGACTGCTGGTGGTCGCCGCGCAGGCGCGGACCGGCGGCGTGCTGAACCTCGGCTCAGAGGTCGCCGCGCTGCGCGACAGCCTCAATACGGGGCCACGGCGGGCCACGGTGACTGTCGAGACGCTCGGCGGTCCCGGGGACGACCACAAGGGCAAGCGTCCGACGTTGGTCAACCTCCGCGCGGCGCTAGCCCGGTCCCCGGAGATGCCGAGCGCGCTCGTCCTGCTCGGCCATGGCGTCGGCGGTGACCGGACTCACGGCGGGCAGGTGTTCCTGGAGGGCGCGGACGGTCGGCCGGAGGCGGTCACAGGGGAGCGGCTGGCCACCGAGGTCGCGGCGGCGCCGAACGTGCGCCTCGTCGTGCTCAACTTGTGCGCGGGCGCGCGTCACACGGCGGCGGAGCACCTGCGCCTCGCGGTCGCCGACGAGCTGGTCGCACGCGGCATCCCAGCCGTGGTCGCAATGCAGGCCGACGTGAGCGACGGTGCCGCCACCCGGTTCACCCCTACCCTGTTCGCCGAGCTGGCGGCGAACCGCTCGCTCGACGAGGCGGTCGCCATCGCGCGCCACGACATGGTTAATACGCGGGACGAGACCACGCTGGAGTGGGCGACACCGGTGCTCGTGCTGCATGAGCAGGCCCGGCACAGCTGGTTGTTCAAGGCGGTCAAGGTCGTCAAGGGGACCGTGCCGGGCGACCCGCTGGCCGAGGGGCAACGCGCGATGGAGGAGGTCGACGACCCGCCGGACGGCGTGCTCCAGCTGGAGGCGCTTGTCGAGGCGAGCCGGTTCGCTCGCATGCTCGGCGACTGGTCCCGGGTCGTTCGGTTCGCCGACATGGGTCGTGAGGAGCACCCCGAGCCCCTGGAGTGGCTGGCCCAAGAGGCGCGGCTGGAGCTCGCGATCCCGCGTTGCCGGGCGATCTGCGAGCTGCTCACCGGCGAGGACGATCCTGCCCGGGCAGAGGTGGTGCTCGACGGGTTGGGACCGTTTGTGCCCGAGCAAGTCCTCGACAGCCTCGCCCAGGAGGTGTGGCGGGCCACCAAGGCCCGCGCCGCCCTGGACGCAGCGCGGCAGGCCGCCACCGCCGGCGACTGGGAGTCGGTCGTTGCCTACTGCGACGAGATCCTCGCCGAGCTGCCCGATGGGTATCTTGACGCGGACGCGCTGCGCGAGCGGGCCGTCGCCGAGCTGGACTTGGCGGCCCGGTACCAGGTGGCGCGGCGGCACATCGAGGGCAGTGACTGGGCCGCGGCGGCCGAGCACTACCAGGCGATCACCGAGCTCCGCCCGGCCGGATACCGCGATGTGGCGGCCTGGCTGCACTACTGCCACGGCCGCCAGGGGGAGTCCGCCGCGGACCTGGCCAGCGCCTGCGACTCCTACACGGCGGCCGGCGGCGTCGCCGACGCCACCGGACGGGCGGCGCACTGTCGAGCCCGGCTGGCCGACGGACACGAGGACTGGGCGGCCGCAGCGGCGGCCTACGAGGCGGCCGCCCACGCGGGCGTGGACGTCGGACCGGCGCTGCCCTACGCCAAGGCACGGCTGGCCCTGGCTCGCCGCGAGTTCACCGCGGCCGCCCGTGAGCTCGCCGCGCTGCCAGAGCAGCACCGGGACGCGCACGCGTGGACGAGGTTCGCCAAGGGCCAGGTGGCCTACAGCGCAGGCGCGTGGGCCGACGTGCTCGACGCGCTCAGCCGGCTGCCCGCGGAGTTCGGCGACGGCGAGGTGGGGAACCTGCGCGCGCTGGCACGGGCACGACTGGCCGCCGAGCGCGGTGACTGGGCCGCGGTCGTCGAGGCGTTGCAGGACATCGGCGACGACATGAACGGCGACATGAACGGCGACATGAACGGCGACACGGAGGGCGACACGGTGCCGGTCCTGCGTCTGCTCGCCCGGTGGCGGCTCACCGAACAGCGGGCGAACTGGGCGGCCGTTGTCGCCGCGTACAGACGGGTCCGCTCGCCGAGCCAGGAGCAGACCGAGTGGCTGCACTACGCGACCGGCCGGCTAGCCGAGCGAAACGGCGACCACGGTGCGGCGTTCGGCGCCTACCAGCGGGTCGACGACACCGTCCGAGACGTGGTGTTGCGCCGGGTCTACGTCATGGGTCGCCAGGCGGAGGAGGCGGCGGACTGGGTGGGCGCGGAGGACCATTTCGGCCAGTTGCCACCGGACTTCGAGGACGCGGGTCCGCTGGCCGGGTACGCCCGGGTGCGGTCCGCCGCCGACCGGGCGGACTGGGCGGCTGTCGTGTCGAACGCCGAGACGCTCGGGTCGTTCCGGGACACGCCGGTGATCGGCCGCTACGGGTGCGCCCGGCTCGCCGAGTCAGAGCAGGACTGGTCGCGGGCGGCCGACTTGTTCGGCGAGTGCCAGGACCACGCGGACGCCGAGGTCCGTGCCGGCTACGCGCGCGGACGCTCCCTGGCCGCCGACGGCCGCTGGCGGGAGGCCCTCGCCTGCTACGCCACCGTGCCCGACGGCCACCTGGACGTGTCAGAGCGCCGGGCGCGGCTGGCCGAGCTGCTGACCTCGTACGGGTGGGCCGAGGGGCTCGTGGCGGCCAGCCTCGTGCCCGACCCGAGTGCCGCCGCCCGCCCGGACTTCCCGTACGGGCTCCTCGCCCCGCTGGGTGTCGGACCGTCGTCGTCCGTTCAGCAGGTCAAGGACGCCGAGATCCAGGCCATGCAGGAGAGCGCGACCGCGGCCGTCCGGGTGGCGGCCGGCCTGCGTTCCTGGTCCACCCGGCTGGCGCTGGACGCGGACCTCTACCCGGTGCGCGACCCCGCGGCGCTGTGCCGGGTCCTTGGCTCGGTGACCGACGGCGAGCCAGCCGACCTGTTCGGACGCATGTGGGAGGCAGTCGCCGACGCACCGCTGCTGACCCTGCTGCACACCGGCCGGGAGCAGGCAGTCGAGGCGTGGGAGGAACGCCTGCGCGCGAACCCCGCCGACGTCGCCACCGCGCACTGCCTCGCGATCACGCACCGGTGGGCGGCCCGCGACCTGGACCGCGCCGGGGCGTGGGAGCACGGCCGGATGGCCTGGCACCGCTGCATCGGGATGTGGGTGACCGTGCTCGGCGACGAGAAGTACTGGGAGCGGTGGCGCCGCGAACGGTCCGCCGCCTACCACTTCATGGTCCCGGTCGCCGAGGTGCGGCTGCTGCGCCAGCAGATGGTCATCGGCCTCGCCGACGAGCTGAACGCCGCGGCGGACCGGCACGACGCGGCCGGCCGGCCGGCGCTGGCCGAGCAGTACCGGATGCTCGGCCTGGCGGTACGGGTCGAGGTCGTCGGGCGGGAGGTCACCGAGGAGGTTGGCGGCCTGCCGACCCGGGACGGCATGAACGGCCACGTCGTCGGCGGCCCGGAATACGTGCGGGCCACCGGCCTCGCCGAGTCCGTCGCGGAACTGGCCGCTGAGCTGGTCCGCCGCCGGGACGCCGCGCTGGCCGAGGCTGACAACGGCCCGGCCGACGTCCTGGCCGACCCCACTGACGACCCCGCCACTGCCGACATCGCGCCTGGTCAGCTCTCCGGCGAGCAGGTCGCCCGGTTCTGCGCGGCGTTCTCCCGGCTGGGCCCCGCACAGGCCCTGCTGGAGTCGGGCCGTCCCGAGCGGGCGCTCGCGATGCTGCCGCCGACCCACGGGCGGCGCCTGGTCGACTCGGCCGGGTGCGACTGTGCCGGGGGCCGGCCGGCGGACGAGACCTGTGCGAGCTGCCGGCGGTTCCGTAGCGAGGACCCGGCCTACCTCCGGCTGGGCGGCCGGGAGGCCCGCCTGTTTCAGGACGCATCCCTCATCGCCGTGCGCTGCCACCTCAAGACGGCGCGGTCCTCCGCGCTCGGCGACGACGACCGCGGAGTGGACTTCGCGGTGACCGCGGTGGACGCCGTGCTGGAGCTGGCCTCCGCCGCCGGGCTCGTCGCCCGCGCACGGCGGCACCTGATCGACTTCGTCGGCGCGGCGGTCGAGGCGATGGCCACCCCCAGGTCGCCCCGGCCTCGGGTCGACCGCGCAGTCGACCTCGTCACGCGGGTCCGGACCAGGCGGGGGCTGACCAACGACGAGACGCTCCGCGGGATCCACGGCGTAGTGCTCTGCGACCGGGCGCAGCTCTCGGCCGCCCCGGACGAGATCGAGCAGCCCGACCACGACGCGGCGATCGCCGACCTGCGCGAGGCGATCAGGCTCAGCCCGACCCTGCTGCGGGCGCGAGAGGGACTCACCCACACCCTGGTCCAACGCTCGATGTTCCGGACGCAGTGGACGGCGACCCACGAGGATGACCTCGCCGAGGCGTTGACCGTCGCGAGCGAGGGCCTGCGGCTCGCGCCCGGCAATCCCAGGCTGCTGGACGCGGTCAAGGCGGTCGCGAGCCAGGTCCGCGGGGTGATCTACCGAACGATGACCGACGCGGAGCTCATGGAACTGCAGCCGCCCACGGTTCCCGCCGACGGGTCGCCCGCCGCCGCGGCGGCACTCGCCCACGAGGCGCACCGCACCGACGCGGCCGGCGACCGGAGGAGCGCCCTCCTACTCGCCGTGGAGGCGGTCCTCACCGACCCGGCGAGCCGGCTGACCCGCGACACGCTGGCTGACCTTCTCGCCGGCCATTTCGCCGACGACACCGACGATAGGAGCATTACGTGAAGGATCCGCTCACCGCCTGGGACGGCGAGTTCCCCTATGACGTCCTCGCCGGCTCCGGCATCACGCCGGAGTCGAGCCACGCCGAGGTGCAGGACGCACCCTTTCGGCTGATGCGGGAGAACCGGTTCACCCGGGACGCCCGCGTGGCGTGGGAGGAGCTGCGGCACGTCGAGCGGCGGCTGTTCGTCGACCTCTTCGTCTACCCCACCGGCGAGCCGGCGACCGGGCATCGGGGGCAGCCATGACCGATGACACGTACCGCAACGACGCACAGGCGCTGCTGAGGGCAATCAACTGTCGCAACGAGCTCGACAGCCTGCTCGACTCGCTCATCCTGGTGCTCGACGCATTCGAACGGCTGCGCCGGCACACGGAGAACGGGTCGGTGCCCGGTGACCCCGCAGCGCTGCTCGAGACCTTCGGCCGCATCGGCGCCCAACTCGAGTCCGTGATCGCCGACGCCGGGCTGCTCGGCTTCGGCGCGCCGGGAGACGTCGTCGATCTCGACCGCTACCAGATCATCGACGCCGTGCGGGCCGGGGGAGTGCGGGAGGACACCGTCGTCGAGGTGGTGCGCCGCGGTTATGAGCGGGACGGCAGGGTGCTGCGGCCTGCCGAGGTGATCGTCGCCGAACGGGATGAGGAGCAAGCACAGTGAAGGCCATCGGTATCGACCTCGGGACGACCAACTCGGTAGCGGCGATCCACTCCCCGGAACGCCCTGCGTACGTCCTCGAGAACGACCACGCGCAGACCCTGACCCCGTCGGCGGTCGGCGTGCGCGTGAAGGACGGCGAGGAACGCGTCCTGGTCGGGCGGCCCGCGGTACAGGGGGCGCGGACCGCGACCAGCACCATCTTCTCGGTCAAGCGGCTGATGGGCCGCACGATCGGCGAGCCCCAGGTCGCCGAGGTCCGCAAGCGGTTCGACTACGAGATCGTGCCGACCGCCGAGGACGACGCCTCGGTCGCGATCCGGATGGGCACGAAGGTGCGCACCCCGGCCGAGATCTCCAGCCTGATCCTGCGCAAAATCAAGCAGGACGCGGCGCGAGTGCTGGGCGACGAGGTCACTCACGCGGTGATTACCGTGCCAGCGTACTTCGAGGCTGCCCAGCGCGCGGCGACCCGCAAGGCCGCGGAGGCGGCTGGCTTGGTGGTCAAACGGTTGATCGACGAGCCGACCGCGGCGGCGATCGCGTACGGGATGCGCGAGGCGGGCACCGAAGGTCGGCGGGTCCTCGTCTACGACCTCGGCGGCGGCACGTTCGACGTCTCGCTGCTGCAGATGATCCAGGGCGACAACGGGAAGACCCAGTTCCACGTCGCCGGGGTCGCCGGGGACAACTGGCTCGGCGGCGACGACTTCGACCAGAAGGTCATCGAGAAGGTCCTCGCGGAGGTCCGCGCCGAGCACGGCGTCGAGCCGCCGAACGACCCCGCGTTCCGGCGAGCCCTGAAGGAGCAGGCCGAGGTGGCAAAGTGGCAGCTCGGTTCGATGGACGTCGCCGACGTCGAACTTGGCGCAGCGTTCCGGCTCCCGGACAACGGGCCGTTCGTCGACATCCACGTCGAGCTCACCCGGGCGGAGTTCAACCAGCTCGTCGCGCCACTGGTCGACCGGACGATGAACCTGGTGGACGACGTGCTTCGAGAGGGAAACTTCACCGCGGACGACATCACGGATGTCCTGTTGGTCGGCGGGTCCACGCTCACCACGTGCGTCCGCGAGGCGGTGGTCAGCCGGTTCGGCGCCGCCAAGGTGCGGACGGACGTCAAGCCGATGGAGTGCGTCGCACTCGGCGCGGCGATCCTGGCGGAGGGGGAGACCGGTCTGGAGTGCTCCGCCTGCGGGTCACCGAACGAGGAGGGCGTCGAGGCATGCCGGGAATGTGGCCACCCGTTGGGCGCCACGCGCGACCCGTCCTACAAGATCTACGAGCAGACCGCCATGGCGCTGGGCATCGCCGCCATCGACGGCGATAACGTCGACGCTTTTGTCCCGATCATCCCGAAGGGCACCCCGTACCCGCTCGAGGAGCCCATGCGCAAGCGATTCACCGCCTCGGGACGTCGCGTGCGGATCCCGGTGCACGAGGGGGTGAACCCGCAGGCCAGCCAGAACCGCGTGCAGGGCGTCGTGGAGGCGATGCTGCCGGAGGGGCTGGAGCCGAACAGCGACGTCGAGGTCGAGTTCAACTACGACGGCGACCGGATCGTCACCGTCAACGTGCGGGTTCCCGGGACGACGTTCAACCAGCGGACCTCGCTGCGGCCCCAGCCGATCGAGCAGGACACGCCGTCGACGGACGAGGCCAAGGAGGAGCTCGAGCGGGCGATCGACATGGTCGAGGAGTTCGTCGGGCGGTACGGCGTCTACATCGAGCCGTGGCAGCTGGACCGCGTCAAGCGCCGCCTGTCCGACGCCAAGCTGGCCTACCGCGGGGCCGACGTCGACGAGCATCGCCGGTACGTCAACCTGCTCTACCGCGACCTGGACAACTGCGGCCTGGCCACGACCATGTACTTTGCCGACGTGGTCGCTGACCGGGCGAAGCCCGCGGACAGCGAACGCATCCGGCGCAGCTCCCAGACCGTCCGGGACGCGCACACCTCGGGCAACGAGGCGCGCCGCGCGCAGGCGGAGCAGGTGCTCAACGAGCTGATCCAGCGGGAGCTGGAGAAGCAGACGGGAGGAGTCGTCACGGACATGGCCGAGCTGCTCCGCACGAAGCCGTGAGTGGCACGGTCGTCGGCGTTGACGTCGGCAGCTGCGGGCTGCGGATCGCCTGGTCCACCGGGAGCGAGCAGCTGGCGGCGGTGACCGACCTGCCGCCGGCCGGACGGGAGCCGTGGATCGTCCCCGTGCTGTCCGCCCGGTCGGTCGGCTTCGTCAGCACGCGAGAGCTGCGCTCGGCCGCGGCGGTCGAGATGCTCACCGGGGAGCTGGCCCGCGCCCGCGAGGCGGTCGGGGCCGAGTCGGGCACCGACGTGTCCTGTGCCGTGCTCAGCGTGCCGACCCGCCTGGGGTCCGGCGACCGGATCGCGTTGCGCGACGCCGCCCGGACCGCGGGATTCGTCGAGGTCCACCTGATCAACGACGCGGTCGCGGCGGTCCTCGCCGACGGCCCGGGGGAGTCTCGCACAGTGCTTGTCTACTCGCTCGGCTACAGCGGGTTCGAGACGGGACTGCTGCGGGTCGCCCGGCGGCAGGTCCGCGTGCTCGGCCACGCCGGCGCGGTGGAGCCGAGCGGCGCGAAGATGGACATGTGGCTCCTGGACGCATGGCTAGGCAGCCTGAGCGACCAGAATCTGAGCGAACTCGGCACCTGGGACGTGGCACGGTGGGGGCGTCTTCGCGAGGCTGCCGAGAAGGTCAAGCCGCGGTTGGCCGCAGGCGAGCGGGTGACCGTCGCTTGGCCGCCTTGGTCGACCGAGTCCACCGAGCAGCCCAACCGCGTCCAGACGCCCTCGCCTGAGGAGTTCGGCCGGTATGTGGAGGAGCACGTCGCGGCCACCGCCAAGCACGTCCGCGAGGTGATCGCCGACGCGGCGATGACCCCGGCCGACGTCGACGCCGTGCTGCTCGTCGGCGGGGTCAGCGTGCTGCCAGCTGTCCAGGCCATGCTCGAGGCGGAGGTCGGCAGCGGGGGCAGCCCCGCCGAGCCGTATCGGCTCGCCCGCGGCGCCGCCGTCTACGGTTCGTACCTGCGCCCGTCGGCGAGGACGACGAGCACGGACGCGGAGCTTGTCGACCTGCAGGACACACCGTCGCGACCGGCGCTCGCCGTGCGCATCCCGGAGCGCCCCGCGGACGGGCCGCCCGACGTGTTCGCGGAGGCCCGGCGGCTCTGGGCCGGCGGTGCGGTTGACGAGGCACGCATGTTGCTCACCGACCTGGTCGATCGCGCTAACCGGATGCTCGTCGAGATGAGCGCGCCCGCGCCGGAGGATCGGGCGCAGCCGGACTCCACACCGGAGGAGCGGGAACGCGCTCGGCGGACCATCCAGGCCGCCACCCGGTTGCTCCACAAGGGACAACTGCAGAGGGCGGTCGAGGAGTCACACCGAGCGTGGAGCCAGGCCCGCGACGACGACGAGATCTTCGCCAAGATGATCGACATCCACATGAGCGCTGCCCGAGCCCTCCCTGGCCCCGCAGGCTACGCCGATGCCCGGGCGTGGATGGGATGCGCGCGCGTCCACGCGAAGTTCAACGAGACGGTCGCCGCCTACTTCGTCGAGCGGACCCTGGAGTACGCCCGGCACCAGCTCGAACACGACCAAGTTGACGACGCGCGCAGGCTGCTCGAGGAGTGCGTGTTCTACGAGACCAGTGATCCGGGCGTGCGCGAGCTCGCCGACGAGCTGGCGACGCGGGGGCGGATCTGAGCGGGCAGGCCGTCCTCACTGTGTAGGTGAACATCCGCGCGCGGCAACCATTGCGCTGCGTCAGGCGCCGCAGTGTTTGCAATGGGTTTGACGTGGCTGCATGGTAGAGATGCAGGTCAGAGGCATTGTCCAAATCAGACTGGCAGTGTGGGGGTCAGGGGTTCGAGCCCCCTCAGCTCCACTCCTTCCAAGACCGCCGACCGGGATGTTTGCCCAGTTCAGCGGGTCTTTTATGATCACGTGCGGTGGTCGCTGACGCTGATGGAGCGGCCGGTGGTTGGTTGGTGGGAGAAAAATGGGAGAGTCCGGTTCGGGCCGGGTGAAATGGGGTCGTGATCGTTCTCCCAGTCCGGCCGGTCGATCTAGGCAGATCTACGGGGTGGCCTGTGAATCGCTCCGATAGGTGGATGGGTGATGTGACCCGGGGTTGCCGGTAGTGCGCGTGCGTGGTTGTGGGGCGGGTCCGAGTGTGCTGCCGGTCCCACCAGCCACAACACCGAGCCAGCCAGTCGACCGACTTTGACGAACCCTGCCAGGGACTCGAACCCCCGAACCAGCTGGTTAAGAGCGAGCTTGTGGTCGTGCTGGCGGGTGTCGCGACGTGTCTCCGCATACCGTTCACGCAGGTCACCGTCGCCCGCGTATGCCGCCAGATGTCACCGCATGTCGGTTCGGTTCGCCGCTGCGGAGCACCCGCGGAGCACCCAGTCTGACATTTCACCGCATTCGTCGGCCGACGCGTGGAGGTCGCAGGTTCGAATCCTCGGCAGGACACACAACAGATGGGAACAGCTCCGACCAGGGGATTCTTGATGGGGCGCTTGGTCGTTGAGCACCGCGTGACACTCGATCGGAGTAGCGGAGCGGCGTCCCGTCGACCTGCAGTAGCAGGTGAGCTGACAGCACGGGACCGCGCGTGATCAGGCGATCTTGCCGCTGCTGAGTCACGTCCGCACGGTCGGAGCGTCGCGACCAGCTGCCCAGCTGGCTTCCCAGCTCACCTCTCGGACTCAGTACAGCTCGGGCACGTCGTGCTGCGCGGCGTGCTGCCGTCGTGAAAGCGGCCCCGCTGGGTGCGTCCAACACCGCAGCGGGACCTTGACCCCCACCCTGTAAGGAGGGCGAGGACCCAGTGAACGAAGCTACAGAAACTCCACCTTCGGCTGCCGTTGACACCGTTCGCCGCGGTCACCGCCGGGTACGCGCTGGGACCAACCCCGCCTGCGCGGGGACGACGAGGCCGCCGGCCGTCGAGACGTGTGGCGGGACGGACCAACCCCGCCTGCGCGGGGACGACGCGCAGACGCTCCGCAATCTCGCCGATGCGGGGGGACCAACCCCGCCTGCGCGGGGACGACAACGCCACGACCCCCAGCGGCATCCGCGTGCGCGGACCAACCCCGCCTGCGCGGGGACGACGCCGGGTCGACGTCCACGTAGCCGCCCACGATCGGACCAACCCCGCCTGCGCGGGGACGACGTGGATGGCGGTGACGCCGAGGTGCGAGTGCAGGGACCAACCCCGCCTGCGCGGGGACGACCGGCCGGACGCCGCGCGCAACGTCGCGGCCGAGGGACCGACCCCGCCTGCGCGGGGACGACTCACCGCCGCCCTCCCCAGCGTCGGCGGCAAGGGGACCAACCCCGCCTGCGCGGGGACGACAGCCGGATCTCGGTGTTGCTCATCGTGGTGACCGGACCAACCCCGCCTGCGCGGGGACGACCGCCCCGTCAGCGCCCCGGGGGGACGAAGACGCGGACCAACCCCGCCTGCGCGGGGACGACCACTGGTCCCACGTCGGCACGGCTGGCGCGTGCGGACCAACCCCGCCTGCGCGGGGACGACGACGCTGCGTTCGGCGCGCTCGCCGACGGGGCGGGACCAACCCCGCCTGCGCGGGGACGACCTGGAGGTCGAGCGGCTGCGGCGTGAGGTCGAGGGACCAACCCCGCCTGCGCGGGGACGACGCCGCACTCCCGCCACAGATCCCTGTCAACGGCACGCGAATCTTGAACACTTCTCGGCATTCGAATCTTGACCCCCTGCCGGCGTGTTGATGTTTACTCTTCAGTTGTGCCGGCGGCGGGGACGCGGCCGAGGTCGCGGTCCTTGAGCCGGTAGCTGTCGCCCTTCAGGGCGATCACCTCGGCGTGGTGGACGAGCCGGTCGATCATGGCGGCGGCGACCACGTCGTCACCGAACACCTCGCCCCACCGGCCGAAGACCTTGTTACTCGTGACGATCAAGCTCGCCCGCTCATAACGGGAGGAGACCAGCTGAAAGAACAGGTTCGCGGCCTCCGGCTCGAACGGGATGTAGCCGACCTCGTCGACCACCAGCAACGGGTAGCGGGCCAGCTTGGTCAGCTCGTGCTGGAGCCGGCCGGTGTGGTGGGCTTCGGCCAGGCGGGCGACCCACTCCGAGGCGGTGGCGAACGCGACCCGGTGCCCGGCCTGGCAGGCTCGGATACCCAGGCCGATCGCCAGGTGTGTCTTCCCGGTCCCTGGCGGACCGAGGAACACCGCATTCTCTTTCGCCGCAACGAAGTCCAGGGTTCCCAGGTGGGCGATCACGTCCCGTTTGAGGCCCCGAGCGTGATCGAAATCGAACTCCTCCAAGGACTTCCGCGCTGGGAACCGGGCGGCGCGGATACGACCCTCACCTCCGTGGGACTCGCGGGCGGACACTTCGCGTTGCAGGCAGGCGACGAGGAACTCCTCGAGCGACCAGGACTCCGCTCGTGCGCGTTCGGCCAGCCGAGCGACCGATTCTCGTAGGTGGGTGCCTTCAACGCCCGGGTCAGGAACGCGATCTCGCCAGTCAGGTCGCGCGCAGTGGCGGGCTTCTTCGTGCTGGTTCGGGTGGTGGCGGGCATCAGGCCACCCCACCATCTGCGCTATCGCCGGTCAGACCAAGCGCGGTGTCGTAGTCGGCCAGGCTCCGCTGCTCCACCTCAGGTTCGTGCTCGGGTCGCACCATCCCGATCCGCTTGCGACGCAACACCTTCGCCGCCGCGACGTGATCCGGATCGGAGATCGTCTGATGCCATGCCCAGACCCGATCATGGTTTGCCACCTGCTTCCCATCACACAACACACCCGCACTCGAGCCAGGTCCGCGACGATCTCCACCCGACGCCCGATCACCGTCGGATGCACCGAATAGTCGTTGGAGTCCAAGCGGATGTAGTGATCGCGCGGCAATCGGGTCGACGAACGCCAGCCCGTCGCCGGCGAGACCGGCGGCAACGCCAGCATCGCCTGCTTGTCTGCGGTGATCCGCTCGGTCGGCGCGCAGCCCAGCGCGCGGCGCGGGCGGGTGTTCACCACGGCCAACCACTCCGCCATCTGACCGTTGAACTCAGCCGGCGAGGTGAAGCCACGGCCAGGCAGGAACGATCGTTCCAGGTAGTCATGCGCGCGCTCGATCAACCCCTTGGCCTCCGGGTCAGCCGGCCGGCAGATGACCACCTTCGCGCCCAACGTTCCCCGGAACGCCTGACATTCGCCGGTCAGCTCGCTGCGTCCACCACGCCAGCGGCCGATCGCGCCCTCACCGTCCCAGACCAGCACCCGCGGCACCGCACCCAACGCGCTGATGAGCTGCCACCAGCCGGCGAACATGTCCTCGGCTCGCCGCGACGGAATCAGCACCGCCGACAGCCAACGCGCATAGCCAGTCACCATGGTCAGTACCGGCAACTGCGCGGGCTTGCGGACCTGCCCGAACCCCACCGGCAGCATGATCGGCGGGAACCACAGATCGCACTGCGCGACCTCCCCAGCCGCATACGCGGTGCGGGAGGCCGGGTCCGGCGGCAGATAGACCGGCCGCAGCTCAGCCACTCGGCCAGACAGCACCCGGATCGACCGCGTCCAACCGATCCGCTCGGCGATCACCGTCGCCGGCATCGTCGGATACACCCGCAGCAGCTCCCGGATCTGCGGCTCAACGGCGTCCACGATGGACCCGACCGGCTTGCGCACGTACCTCGGCGGCGCATCCGAAGCCAACGCGGCACGCACCGTGTTCCGCGAGATGCCCAGCACGCGAGCGATCGCCTTGATCGACACCCCATCCGACCTGCGTAAACGACGAATCTCAGCCCAATCTTCCACGGACAACACCCTTCGTCCTCCCTGGCTCGACTCAAGCCAGGGTCACCGGACAGGGGGGTCAAAATTCGGGTGCCACACCGTGTGCAGTTTTCGCGTGCCGTCGACAATCCCCACCGACCAGGGACCAACCCCGCCTGCGCGGGGACGACGCCGCACTCCCGCCACAGATCCCCACCGACCAGGGACCAACCCCGCCTGCGCGGGGACGACGACATCTCCGCCCAAGCCATCTCCGGTGTGCAGGGACCAACCCCGCCTGCGCGGGGACGACCCGTACTTGCCGATCGGACGGCGATCCGGTCGCGGACCAACCCCGCCTGCGCGGGGACGACGCGAGCTCGGTGTCTCGCCGCTGGCAGGAGCTGGGACCAACCCCGCCTGCGCGGGGACGACCTCGGCGTTTCGGTCTCGATTCTCGCCAGCTTGGGACCAACCCCGCCTGCGCGGGGACGACTGGCTGCGTGCTCGTCGTGAGCTGGCCGCGATGGGACCAACCCCGCCTGCGCGGGGACGACGGCAGATCAGCTTGTCGACGGCCGGCTTCGACAGGACCAACCCCGCCTGCGCGGGGACGACTAAGCGGCTTCGTCCTCGATCGGAGCCCGGACCGGACCAACCCCGCCTGCGCGGGGACGACAAGCTCTTCATGCCGGTAGCCACGTCGGCCGGGGGACCAACCCCGCCTGCGCGGGGACGACACCACCCCGTCAGCCAGGTTGGCCGCGCCCTCGGGACCAACCCCGCCTGCGCGGGGACGACCACACCGGCAAGGGCGCCGAGGTCAACGTGTGGGGACCAACCCCGCCTGCGCGGGGACGACAGCGGGTGGAGAAGGAGGCGCACCTTCGGTGGGGGGACCAACCCCGCCTGCGCGGGGACGACGCCGATCACGGCGCTTCTCTCCTCGCTCATGGGGGACCAACCCCGCCTGCGCGGGGACGACTCGGACACCTGCCGCAGTCGCTGGATGGACTCGGGACCAACCCCGCCTGCGCGGGGACGACGCCGATCTCGGCCGTCGTCCGGCCGGCCGCCAGGGACCAACCCCGCCTGCGCGGGGACGACTCGAAGACATCGTCGGCGTGGAAACCCACGCCAGGACCAACCCCGCCTGCGCGGGGACGACGACGGTAACGACACCTCGAGCTCGTAGCCGCTGGGACCAACCCCGCCTGCGCGGGGACGACGAGCACGAGGCGGACGCCACCTTCGCGGCGGCGGGACCAACCCCGCCTGCGCGGGGACGACCCCCCGGCCGAGAGGCCGGGGCTGATCGGCTGGGACCAACCCCGCCTGCGCGGGGACGACGTTTCCGCAGCTTGGCGAGGGCCTCGTTCACCTGGGACCAACCCCGCCTGCGCGGGGACGACCTCGACCATCAGCCGGGTCCAGGTGGTGACCGCGGGACCAACCCCGCCTGCGCGGGGACGACGTCGTCTCGACATCCGCAAGCCAAGCCGTGCTGGGACCAACCCCGCCTGCGCGGGGACGACGCGCTTTCACTGCCGTGTCGGCCGCTTGGTCTGGGACCAACCCCGCCTGCGCGGGGACGACCATTTGGGCCGGTTCGGTCGGGTGCTGGCTCTGGGACCAACCCCGCCTGCGCGGGGACGACGCCGCGGTCGCGACGGTCGTCGCGGTGTGGCGCGGACCAACCCCGCCTGCGCGGGGACGACACTCGTCGAGCATCTCCTGCACTTCGCCCGTGTGGACCAACCCCGCCTGCGCGGGGACGACTACTACCACGAAGACCCCACCGTGGTGTTGACGGGACCAACCCCGCCTGCGCGGGGACGACACTTCCTGACCTGGGGCGATACCGTCGCGTTCTGGTGTTTTTGTTTAGCTTGAGGTGCGTTGGTGGTGACATGTTCAGGTGTAACGGTGTGGGCGGTTCGTGGCGATTGTGTGGATTGTAGCGACCGAGAGGGTGGGTTTGGTGGGGAATGCCTGGTTGATGGTGTGGGCGAAGTCTGATCATGACGAGCGGCGCGAGTGTGTGGCGTGGTTGCCGTTGTATCAGCATTTGGATGATGCGATGGCGGTCGCGGGTTTGCTGGTTGACAACTGGGTGTCGCCGCACGTGGTTCGGCGTATTGGTGAGGATTTGCCGAATGGTGCGGCCGATGTCAGGGTTTTGGCTTGTTGGCTTGCCGGGGTGCATGACGTTGGCAAGGTGAGTCCGGCGTTTGCTGTGCAGGTCCCGGCGCTTGCTCGTGGCATGGGAAGGTTGGGTCTGCGGGCTGGGTCACGCGTTGTTGGTGCGCTGCGGCGGCGGGAGGTCAGCCACGCGATTGTTGGGCATCTCGCTGTGCGGGAATGGCTGTCGGGCGAGCTAGGGTTCGCGCTTCGGAACGGGATAGCGGCGCAGTTGGGTGCGATTGTCGGTGCGCATCACGGAGTTCCTCCCGAGCATAGCCAGCTTGCTTTGGCGCGTGACCACGAGGAGCTTTCCGGTGCGGGCCGCTGGGCGGATGTTCGGAAGCTGTTTCTGGGGCGGGCGACGGAACGCGTGGGTGGCCGTGATGTTTTGTCGGGGTATCGCGATGTTCGGTTGAGCCGGCCGAGTCAGGCTTTGTTGACTGCGATTGTCATCGTGGCGGATTGGATTGCGTCGAACAGCGAGTTGTTCCCGCTGCGTCCTGTCCCCATGCCTGATGAGCTACCGGCGCCCCCGGACGATGCGGCGACCGCCAAGCGGGCTGAGTTCGGGTGGGCTCGGTTGAACCTGCCGCCGCGTTGGGGCGCGCGGCCGGTCGGCGATGGCGGTGGGATAGATGGTGGTGGGGTTGGGGATGGGTTGTTCCGTGATCGGTTTTCTCGGCCGGGGGCGGTGATGCGGCCGGTGCAGCTTGCGGCGGTGGCGGCGGCGTGCCAGCAGCCCGAGCCTGGGTTGGTCGTCGTGGAGGCGCCGATGGGGTCGGGGAAGACCGAGGCCGCGTTGCTGGCCGCCGAGGTGCTCGCGCATCGGTCCGGCGCGGACGGGGTGTTTGTGGCGCTGCCGACGCAGGCGACGACGGATGCGATGTTCTCCCGTGTCCGGGTGTGGCTGGACAGGTTGCCGCGGCGGGTTGAGGGTGCGCCGGTGTCGCTGCGGTTGGCGCACGGCAAGGCACATCTGAACGACGAGTATGCCGGGATGGTCTACCGGGGACGGTTCGCGCAAGTCGGGGACGGCGAGGCAGACGCGGCGGTGGTGCATGCGTGGTTCGCGGGCCGTAAGCGGGCGGGTTTGGCGGCGTTCGTGGTGGGCACGATCGACCAGGTGCTTTTTGCGGGGTTGAAGAGCCGGCATGTGATGCTGCGGCATCTCGCGCTTGCCGGGAAGGTTGTGGTCATCGACGAGGTGCACGCCTACGACGTGTATATGTCCCAGTACCTGCACCGGGTGCTGCACTGGTTGGGCGCGTATCGGGTGCCGGTGGTGTTGCTGTCGGCTACGTTGCCGCCCACGCGGCGGGCAGAGCTGCAGCGGGCGTACGACAGCGGTCGCGAGTCGGGCCAGTCGGCGCCGGCCGTGGAGGGGTATCCGCTGGTGTCGGGTACCGGGCTGGTTCCGGCCGTGCTTGCGTTGCCGGGGGAACGGACGCCGGTGCGGTTGGACAAGCTGGATGACAGCCTCGACACCCTCGTCGCCTATGTGCGGACCCATCTGGCTGAGGGTGGGTGCGCGGTGGTGGTGCGCAACACCGTGACCCGGGTGCAGGAGACCGCCGAGCACCTCGCCGGGGTGTTCGGTGTGGACGCGGTGACGATCAACCACTCCCGGTTCCTGGCTTGCGACCGTGCCCGCAACGACCGGGAATTGGTGCGTAGGTTCGGCCCGCTGGAGCAGGGCTCGGATCGGCCGGCGCGGCATGTCGTGGTCGCGTCGCAGGTGGTGGAGCAGTCGCTGGATGTGGACTTCGACCTGATGGTGACCGATCTCGCTCCGGTTGATCTGCTGTTGCAGCGGATGGGCAGGTTGCACCGGCACGATCGGGACCGGCCTCGGTTGGTGAGGCAGCCGCGGTGTGCGGTGGTCGGTGTGGACGCGTGGGACGCGGCGCTGGTGCGGGCGGTGCGCGGGTCGCGGCGGGTCTACGGCGACCATCCGTTGGTGCGGGCGGCGGCGATCCTGCTCGATCGAGTCGAGGTCGTGCTCCCGCACGACATCGCGCCGCTGGTGCGGCTCGCCTACGACGACACCGCGCCCGTCGGCCCGGAGAGCTGGCAGCCGGCGATGACGACAGCGCGGGAGGCCGCGGCGTTGTCGGCGCACCGGCGGCGGAGGGCCGCCGGGGAGTTCCTGCTCGGCGAGGCCGGTGCTGAGGGGGATCTGACCGGGTGGCTGCGGGCCGGGGTCGGCGACGCCGACGACGACAGCCCACACGGGCTGGCGCAGGTACGGGACGGCGAGGAGAACCTCGAGGTCCTCGTCGTACAGCGGGACGCCGAGGGGGGCCTGCTCGTGCCGGACTGGATCGACCGTGACGGCGGCGCACAACTCCCGCTGGACGAACCCGTGCCCTACCGGCTCGCACGCACCGTCGCGGCGTGCGGTCTGCGGCTGCCGCTGGCGTTGAGCCACGGCGGAGTGATCGACGCGGTGATCGCCGAACTGGAACACAACCACTACACGAGCTTTCACCGCACCCCGCTGCTCGCCGGTCAGCTGGTGCTGGTGCTCGACCAGCAGCGGCAGGCCGAACTGCACGGGTTCCGCCTCACCTACGACACCCGCCGAGGACTGATCCATGAACGCTGTCAGAGGAGTCTGCCTAGCGCGTAGCAGACCTGTCGGGCGACTAAGGCGTATCAGTTTTGTCGGAAGCCATGATACCCTGCGGTCGGCGGTTCCGATCGCGTGTGGTCCCTGCTCGCGGCAGGGATGATCCGGCGTATCAGTCTTGTCGGAGCTTGTCCCCGCATCGCGGGGCACCGGTATCGCCTCGCGATCGGAACCGTGTCGAGCTGCGTAGTTCCCTGCCTGATGGGAACTGTTCAGCCATGTCAGGGATGTCGACGGCACGGCGGGTGGGAAGATGTCAAAGAAGCCTGGCGGCAATAACGTGAATAGCTCCTTCAAGGAACTTGACATAATCTCGGTTCTTATTGCCTGGATGTTTTCCGTCTTGGCTGCGACCGGTGCCGCTCTGCCGTTTGGGGGTTCAGGCCACTTCTGCGTATGGGACTGGTGGTGGGCTACTGGTGGGCATGGCGAGTTTCCTGACGACCGGAATACTGTCATTCCTTGGAGTATTGACACTTCTTCAACGGTTCAGGAGGTAGTTATGGTCGCTACCGGGTAACGATGCTCGCACTACCAGCGACCTATGCCATGCCGAGTGTTTGGTCCATCAGCGTGCGGTCACGCGATTGATCACATCCGTTCCGCCCACCTCCGTCGAGGACTCTGCCCATGAGCGATCCGTCAACACGCCCGCTATCGTTCAACCTCATCGAGCAGCCCTGGCTGCTTGTTCGCGACCGGGACGGCAGAGTTTCCGAGCTGTCTGTTGTGGACATGTTCCGGCGGTCGCATGAGCTTGCGGGGTTGGTGGGGGACGTGCCGACGCAGGTGTTCGCGCTGACCCGGATGTTGTTGGCGGTTCTGCACGGGGCGTTGTGTCCGCGGTCGGTTGCGGATTGGGAGGCGTTGTGGGATGCCGACCAGTTGCCGGTGTCGGACATTGCGTCTTATCTCGACAGGCATCGGAGCCGGTTCGATCTCGTCCATCCGACTACGCCCTTTATGCAGGTAGCGGGTTTGCGCACGGAGAAGGGAGAGCTGTCGGATCCGAGCAAGTTGATCGCGGATGTGCCGAATGGGCACCGGTTTTTCACCACCCGGTTGGGCACTGGTCTGTCGTTGTCATTCGCGGAGGCCGCGCGGTGGTTGGTGCATTGTCATGCGTTCGACCCGTCGGGCATCAAGTCTGGTGCGGTCGGTGACCCGAGGGTGAAGAACGGCAAGGGGTACCCGATTGGGGTGGCGTGGAGCGGGCTGCTCGGTGGCATCCTGCCCGAGGGTCGCACGTTGCGGGAGACGTTGCTGCTCAACCTGATTCCCCGCGACTTCGGCGACGTTGCCGGTGACGTCGTGGCGGATGTGCCGGTGTGGGAGCGGGAGCCACTGGGCCCGGCCGAGCAGCCTCCGGAGGGTTTGATCCCGGCCGGGCCGGTCACGTTGTTCACCTGGCAGAGCCGCCGTGTGCGGCTGCATGTCGCGCATGGGCGGGTGACGGGGGTGTTGATCTGTAACGGTGACGCGTTGATGCCGCAGAACATGCACACGACCGAGACTCACACCGCGTGGCGGCGTAGTGAACCGCAGCAAAAGAAGCTTCGGCTGCCGGTGGCGTACATGCCGCTGGAGCACAATGTGGAGCGGGTGATCTGGCGGGGCCTGGCCGCGATGCTGCCCGACCGTGCCCGTCGCCAGGGGTCGGAGGCCGCGTCGCGCGTGTCGGCCATGGTGTCGGAGTGGCTCGGCCTGCTGAGCACGGAAGGTGTGCTGGCCCGGGATTATCCGCTGCGGATGCGCACGATCGGCATGACCTACGGCGGCCAGAGCTCCACCACCGAGGAGATCGTCGACGACGCGCTGTCCCTCCAGGCGATCCTGGTGGCCCAGGACGCCGCGGCGCTGAAGGGGGCAGCGCTCGACTCGGTGGAGGCGGCCGAGAACGCCGCACGGGCGCTCGGGTTCCTCGCGGCCGATCTCGCCCGAGCGTCCGGCGGTGACCCGGACGGCCCGCGGACGCGGGCGATCGAGTCCGCCTACGCCGCGCTGGACCCGATGTTCCGGGACTGGTTGGCGGCACTGGGGCCGGACACCGATCCGGACGACTGCCAGGTCGTGTGGCACCGGCAGGCCGATGGAGCGGTCCGCACACTCGGCGCGGATCTGGTCGCGGCCGCGTCCCCTACGGCATGGGTCGGCCGTAAGCACAACGAGCGGCTCTACACGTCCTCGCACGCCGTGGCCCGGTTCCACTCAGAACTCCGCCGAGTGTTGCCTTACGCCCACCAGGAAGCCGCCTGAACAGGATGACCATGACCTACACCGTGAAGTCCGTTGTGGACAAGAAGATCTGGGACCTGCAGAACGGCTACGTCGCCAACCGGTCCGGTGCGGTCGCCGCGCTGGCTCGGCTGCGGCGGGGAGTGGGCAAGCCCGCAGGCAGCGTGCTGGACATCCTGGAGTTCACCTACGCCCCCGAACTCGTCGGCGACCCGCGCGATGATGATCCGACTCCGGGCGAGGTTGCCGCGCACCTGTGCCTGACGTTGTATGCAGTGCATCAGCAGTCGCAGCGGCAGCGGATGCACCAGCGCGGACGCCCGCTCGGCCGGTCGATCCGGGCGTTGATTCCACCAGATCACCCTGACTACACCCGGCACCCGGTGGCCCGCCGGTTCGCGATGCTCGGCACCGCCGACAGCCTCGCCGAGCTCGAGTACCACCTGCGAGGCATGGTCCAACTCCTGCACACCAACACGGTTCCGCTCGACTACGGGCAACTCGCCGTCGACCTGCTCCGCTGGCAGTGCCCCGGCGGGGCGCCCACGGTTCGTCTGTGGTGGGGCCGCGACTTCCATCACCTCTCCACCCCAGCCGCCACCTCGGACACCGGCGCCGTCGACGGCGCCGTCGAATCTGCCGAGCCGGCCACCACACCCTCTTCGTGATTTCGTTCGTTCAGAAAGGCATCATCGTGGCGCGCACCATTGTGGACATTCACGTTCTGCAGACCGTTCCGCCGAGCAATCTCAACCGGGACGACACCGGCAGCCCGAAGAGCGCCGTCTACGGCGGTGTCCGCCGTGCTCGGGTGTCGAGCCAGGCGTGGAAGCGCGCCACCCGCGACGCGTTCGAACACCTGCTGGACCGCGACGAGCTGGGCGTGCGTACCAAGCGGGTCGTCGAGCTGGTGGGCGAGGAGATCACCCGGCAGGCGCCATCGCTCGCCGACCGGGCGGGCGAGCTCGCCACCGTGGTGTTGAAGGCGGCCCGGATCGAGATCAAGCCCGCGCGGAAGAAGGACGCCCCGGACGAGTCGGGCTACCTGTTGTTCCTGTCCCGCCGACAGATCGCCGGCCTGGCCGAGCTCGCGATCGGCGCGGCACGCGAGGCTGAGGACGGGAAGGTCGCGATCGCGGCGAAGGAGGCCAAGGCCCGCGCGGACCGGGAGCATTCGGTGGACGTGGCGTTGTTCGGGCGGATGGTTGCCGACCAGACCGACCTCAACGTCGAGGCGGCGTGCCAGGTCGCGCACGCGTTGAGCGTGCACGCGGTGGCCAACGAGTACGACTACTTCACCGCGGTCGATGACCACAAGAAGGCCGACGAGGACGAAGACGCCGGCGCGGGCATGATCGGCACGGTCGAGTTCAACTCCTCCACCCTCTACCGCTACGCCACCGTCGACGTCGACCACCTCCAGACGAACCTCGGTGACCTGGATGCCACCCGGCGGGCGGTCGAGGCGTTCACCCGCGCGTTCGTCTCCAGCATGCCCACCGGCAAACAGAACACCTTCGCCAACCGCACCCTCCCCGACGCCGTGCTGGTGATCGTGCGGCAGACCCAGCCGATCAACCTGGTCGGGGCGTTCGAAGACGCCGTGAGCGAGGACGAGAAGGGCGGCCGGATCACCGCCGCGATCCAGCGGCTGGCCACCCACGCCGCCGAGCTGCACCCCGCGTTCGACGAAACCCCGGTCACCGTTTGGGCGTTCGGCGCCGGCGACCGGGTCGACCCGCTGGCCGAGCTCGGGCAGCGCTCGACCTTCGACACCACCATCCGCGCGCTGGGCGAGCTGGTCGCCGACCGGCTCACCGACCAGCCGGTGGGCACACCGTGACCGCGTTGCTGTTGCGGCTGGCCGCGCCGCTGCAGTCGTGGGGCACCGGCAGCCGGTTCGTGCGCCGCAACACCGACCGGATGCCCAGCCGCAGCGGCATCATCGGTCTGCTAGCCGCCGCCCGGGGCATCCGCCGCACCGACCCTCTCGAAGACCTGCTGGCTCTGCGGATCGGGGTCCGGGTCGACCAGCCCGGGCAGCTGGAACGTGACTTCCAGACCGCCCACACCCGGGACGGCGCCACCGCGATGCCGCTGTCCTACCGGTTCTACCTCGCCGACGCGGTGTTCGCCGTCGCCGTCGAAGGCGACCCGGCGTTGCTGGAGGGGTTGCGGGGGGCGCTGCGGCGGCCGGTGTTCCCGCTGTTCCTCGGCCGCCGCTCCTGCCCACCCGCCGGACGACTCGACCACGACCTGCACGACGGCGACGTGCTCCAGGTGCTCCAGCGGGCACCCTGGCTGGCCTCCCGCCACGTGCAGAAGAACCACCACGACTCCCACATCACGCTCACTGTGGTGCACGACTGTCCACCACACACACCGGGCAGCCAGGTGGTCCGCGACGACCCGATCACCTTCGACCCCCGCCACCGCCAGTACGGCTGGCGCACGGTCATCCACACCCGAACCCGCGTCCCCAACCTCCACCACCAACCGGCCACCAGCCCCGACCTGGCGTGCGTGGACCCGCACGACCCGATGACCTTGCTGGGGAACTGATGTACCTCACCCGGTTCGAGATCAACACCGCCCGCCGCGGAGCACGCGACCTGCTCGCCTCACCTCACCGCCTGCACGCCGCCATCCTCGCCGCCTTCCCCGCCGCCCACCGCGAACCCAGCGCGCGGGGCCGCATCCTCTGGCGGGTCGACCAACGCAGCCACCAAACACTCCTATATGTGGTCAGCGCGCACCAGCCCGACCTCACCCACCTCGTCGAAACCGCCGGCTGGCCCGCCACCCACACCTGGGACACCTGCCCCTACAACCGGCTGCTCGACCAGCTCAACCCCGGCGACCAATGGGCGTTCCGGCTCACCGCCAACCCCGTCCACAGCCGCCGCAAAACCGACACCGCGACACGGTCACAACGGTTCGGCCACATCACCGTCGCCCAACAAACGAGCTGGCTGCTCGACCGCGCCGGCCGCAACGGCTTCACCATCCCCGAGGCCCACGGCAAAGAACCCGACGTCGCCATTCAGGCACGTCGGGTGTGGAAGTTCACCCGCCAGGGCCGCACCGTCACCCTCGCCACCGCCGTGTTCGAAGGCCGGCTCGAGGTCACCGACCCCACCGCGCTGCGCCACGCCCTCACCCACGGCATCGGCCCCGCCAAGGGATACGGCTGCGGCCTGCTCACCCTCGCCCCCCTGGCCACGCCCGACCGCCATGCCTGAGATCCCCGGCGCCAAGCCCGTCCCCATCTCCCAGCTCACCCGAGCCCAGGACCGCCTCACCTTCCTGTACTTGGAGCACTGCATCGTGCACCGGGACGCGAACGCCATCACCGCGCAGGACACCCGCGGCACCGTGCACATTCCCGCTGCCACCCTCGGTGCGCTGCTGCTCGGACCAGGCACCAGCGTCAGCCAGCAGGCCATGGTCCTGCTCGCCGAGAGCGGCTCCACCGCCGTGTGGGTCGGCGAGCACGGCGTGCGGTACTACGCCCACGGCCGCACCCTCACCCAGTCCTCCCGACTGCTCGAACGACAGGCCGCACTCGTATCCACCCAGACCACACGCCTGCGCGTGGCTCGCCACATGTACACCATGCGGTTCCCCGACGAGAACCTGTCCGGCCTGACCATGCAACAACTCCGGGGCCGCGAAGGCGCCCGCGTCCGCCGGATCTACCGCGCCCACGCCACCCGCACCGGCGTGACGTGGGAACGCCGCGACTACAACCCCACCAACTTCGACGACGGCACCCCGGTCAACCAAGCCCTGTCCGCCGCCAACACCAGCCTCTACGGTGTCGTCCACGCCGTGATCGTCGCCCTCGGCTGCGCACCCGGACTCGGCTTCATCCACACCGGACACATCAGGTCCTTCGTCTACGACATCGCCGACCTCTACAAGACCGAGATCACCATTCCCATCGCCTTCGACATGGCCGCCCGCACCGACGCCGCCGACATCGGCGCGGAGACCCGGCGTGCGGTCCGCGACCAGATGAAGGACGGCAAGTTCCTCGAAACCTGCGTCCGGGACATCAAGGCACTCCTCGCCGATGAGGACACCACCGTCGAATACGGGCCCGAAGCGTTCGAAGACCCCGACGTCATCATGCTCTGGGACGGTAACGGCCGCACCGTTCCCGGCGGCATCGCCTACCGGGACGACGCTGATCGAGACGACCAATGACCGTGATTGTTTTCGCAGCGTGCCCGGTCGGGCTGCGCGGACACCTCACACGGTGGCTCCTGGAAATCTCGCCCGGAGTGTTCGTGGGGAAAATCAGCAGGCGGGTCCGCGAACGCATGTGGGACCGGGTCACCGAAATGGTCAAGACCGGCCGAGCGATCATGGTCTACGGCGCGGACAACGAGCAGGGACTCGCGTTCAAGGTCCACGCCCACGACTGGATCCCCATCGACTATGAAGGCATCAACCTCATCCTCCGCCCCGCCGAACCCAGCCGCACGTCCCGGGACAAAGGCTGGAGCACCGCAAGCAAACGCCGCCGCTTCGGCCGCCCAAACTAAACGAAAACCACCACCCGTCGCTCCAAGCCCGCAGGTCAACAAGCGTCGTCCCCGCACATGCGGGGCTGTTCCCGTGATCGACCTGTGGAAGGCGATCAAGGCGGTGTCGTCCCCGCGCATGCGGGGCTGTTCCGGAACGATGCACCTGTCCGATCGGCAAGGACCAGTCGTCCCCGCGCATGCGGGGCTGTTCCCGGCGTTCACCAGCGCCTAAAGGTCACGCGCGTGTCGTCCCCGCGCATGCGGGGCTGTTCCTGCCCGAAGGGTAGGGCTCAGGGGGGACGGCTAGTCGTCCCCGCGCATGCGGGGCTGTTCCCGCCGCGCCGCGGCCGGCCTCGTAGACCCGCCGGTCGTCCCCGCGCATGCGGGGCTGTTCCTCCGACGAACCGACTCGGGTGGTGAGCACGCTCGTCGTCCCCGCGCATGCGGGGCTGTTCCCAAGTCTCAACAACTTGAAGCAAGGCTTGTCAAGTCGTCCCGCGCATGCGGGGCTGTTCCTCAGTTCGGAGTGGAGCTGGGCCGGGGACAGGAGTCGTCCCCGCGCATGCGGGGCTGTTCCCTGGTCGGGCGGCAGCTGGTCGCGGGTGAACCGGTCGTCCCCGCGCATGCGGGGCTGTTCCCTCACGCACAATCGCGGACTTGCCCGTGCCAGGGTCGTCCCCGCGCATGCGGGGCTGTTCCACGACGAAACGCGCCCCGCCGGAGTGCCACCTCGTCGTCCCCGCGCATGCGGGGCTGTTCCGGTGTGGTAGCTGATGAGCAGCGACCGGGGAGAGTCGGGCAATCAGACACACCGACTCGCCGAGAGTTAGAACGTCAGCCATTCTCCCCATCACTTCCCGTTCGCGGTGATGGCGCGGTGCGGGAAGTCATTGGGCGTGTAAGGCACGAACCAGGTAGCCGGTGTTCTCTTCGTGCAGGACCCTGCGGCACTCAACGGCTCGCTGCCGATGCCACCGGTCTGGCCACGTGCCGGTCAGGGCCGTCACGAGATCATCGACGAGGGCTTCGTTGCGCGGTCCCGTCGGACCTGGGCCGGGAGCGGTGAGCTGAGCCGTGTCAAAATTCAGCGACGCCTGCTGCGTCCGGCTGTGCCCCCACGATACCCCGGCGAGGGCGTGTCCGGGTGCGGGAACGACGCCCGTGCGGCATCTTGCGCCCATCCGTTCATCGGTACACCCTTTGCAGGTCGTTCAATCGCTGAAAGTCTCGGTCGCCGCTGCGCGAAAGGCATCTTTCTTGAGTATCGTCCTGCTTTTTGCGGTCCTCTCCTGGTGGATCGGTGAATGCATGTACACGCCGGGTGTGAATATCGTCGTTCATGTCGTCGTGCACGTTGATGCTTGTCAGGTGCGGTGTGTGAGTCGATGCACCAGTTCGGCGGTGTCGAGCCCGCACAGC